>NZ_JALHBK010000059.1:0-7363 GCF_031570565.1 Nonomuraea sp. 3-1Str | reverse complement strand
GGCCGCTCAACGCCGCGAACGCGCCCGCATCCGCAGCGAGAAAGGCATCCGCTGGGGCGGCCGACCCCTCGCACCCGCAGCCTGAACCTCACCCAACCCGGCGATCATTTCCGGTCACAGCACTAGCTGACTTGCTCATCGGTCAGGAACTCGATCGCCACGACACCCTCCGAAAATCGACAAAGGCGACCCACGAAGGCTGCAGGGCCACAGCAGCTCGCGCAGATGTTTCCTCGACCTCAAGACCCACCGGCCCGCCTGGCGACAGTGTCCGGTCACGAACCGACAGGATCACGCCGGTCGCCCGCGCGGGTGGCACCGGCATGCCGCCACGGTTCTAACGTCGGTCGCGGGCCTGATCGGCTCAGTCAGTCAACAGAGGTGCACTTCGGCGAAAGGCATCGACATGCGTGAGACACCTGCCGGACTCCGGCGCAGGACATTGCTCGCCGCCATGGCCGCCACGGTCGCCGGCTCCGTGGGCATCGCCCGACGGGCGGACGCCCGGTCGATGGAGCGGACGGCGGTGCTGTCGCGATCTGTCGGCGCGTTCCAGGTGATACCGATAATCGACGCCTCGGGGCCGTTCTTCCTGGACCGGCAGCAGGCGTTTCCCGGAGCGACGCCGCACGACTGGGACCTCGCCCGGAGCATCGACCCCGACGCGTTCGGAGCCGGGGAGACCTGGCAGCTGGACTTCCGCTGCTTCCTGGTCCGCGGACCACGGGACCGGCTCATGCTCGTCGACACGGGGGTAGGGCCCGCCGACAGCCCGGCCTCCAGTTGGGCTCCGACCCCGGGCCGCCTCCCGTCCGAACTGCGCCAGGCCGGCATCGACGAGGCCGACATCGACATCGTGGTGCTGACCCATCTCCACGAGGACCACTACGGCTGGTCCGTCGGGCCGGACGGCACGCCCATGTTCCCCAACGCCCGGTACGTCATCCAACGCAGCGAGGTCGCCGCGCTGCCGGCCGGCGATACGGCTCTCTCATACGTCGTCGATCCCTTGCGTGCCGCCGGGCAGCTTCAGCAGGTGGACGGTGCGGCGCGGCTCGCAACGGCCCGCGGGGGACTGGGCGGGTCGATCCGCGTGACACCAACACCGGGGCACACACCCGGCCACCAGTCGGTGATCATCGACGGCGACCGCGATCAGGTCGTCATCACCGGCGACGCCCTGGTGCATGCGGTTCAGCTGGTTGACCCGACGGTGGCATACCGGTACGAGGCAGACCCGGAGGCCGCGCGCAGGACCCGCGAGAGGCTTCTCGAGATGGCGCGTCGCAGACACACCGTGCTGGCCACCGCACACCTGCGCCGGCCATGGATGGCAGTCCCGTGACGGCGAACCGTCTGGTGTGCCCGGCGATAGGCCGTGGAAGTTGGTTCTGTGTAGGCATGTCGCGGGGCAAGAGCTGCAGGCGGGATCTGATGAGGGCTCCAGGCCCATGTAGCGGCGGGCTTCGATCCACTCGTCGGTCTGCTCGGCCAGCACCGCCCCGATGAGGCGGATGATGCCGAGCTGGTCGATCAGCTTGTCCACCCGCCTGGTCGAGACGCCCAGCAGATACGAGGTGGCCACCACACTGATCAGCGCCTGCTCGGCCCGCCGCCTGCGTTCCAGCAGCCAGTCTGGGAAGTTACGAGCCCTGACGCAACTTCGGGATGGCCAGCTCAATCGTGCCGGAGCGGGTGTCCCACTCCCGTGCCCGGTAGCCGTTGCGGCTGTTGGTCCGCTCCTGACTGCGCTCCCCATACGGTGCTCCGCACAAGGTGTCGGCCTCGGCTGACATCAACGCCTCGGCCATGGTCTTCACCATGGATCGCAACACATCGGGGTTGCTTGTCTCGATCTGCTTCGCCAGCCACTGACCAGCCGTCACACTGTTGTCTACGGCCATCGCCCTCTCCTTTGATCTCGGATAGCACTCAAAGGATCACGCGATGGCCGTCCCTATTTCACGGCCGCCACACATGTGACCAGGTCAAACCCTTACACCACTCCCGTGGACGCAACCGCATGGCTGCCACCGAAATTGTCGGAAGGGCGGCGTACTGTCACCGACGTGCCAGCCCTGGAACGCGGCGGGAAGCAGGCGAACTCCTGCGGTCTGGGGGAGATGTTTCCGCCCGGCGCATCACTGGGGGATGGCTGAAGCTAACCCCCGCGCTACTTTTTGTCCGACTGACAAAAACGTAGGGTCGGGCCATGAGCGAAGACCGATGGGAGCCGCCAGCCATCTTGCTCGCTGTTGACCTGGTGATCCTTACATTGCGTGATTCGCGTCTACATGTGCTGCTCATCGAGCGCGGCATCGAGCCATACAAGGGCACCCAGGCGCTGCCGGGCGGCTTCCTTCAGCATTCCCAAGAAAGCCTCGTCGCCGCGGCTCATCGAGAACTGGCGGAGGAGGCCGACATGAACGTCGAGACACTCCGGCTGGAGCAACTGGGCGTCTACGACGACCCCGACCGTGACCCGCGAGGCCGCGTGGTGAGCGTCGCCTTCCTCGCCATCGCCCCGAGGCTGCCCGAACCGACCGCCGGCACCGACGCCACCGACGCCTGCTGGCAACCCACCGACCTCGTGCTCTCTGGTGATCTGCGGCTCGCCTTCGACCATCGCCGCATCGTCACGGACGGCGTCGAGCGCGCCCGGGTCAAGCTGGAGCACTCCGCGCTCGCCACGGCCTTCTGCGGGCCGACATTCACGCTCACCGACCTCAAGGACGTGTACGAGGCGGTGTGGGGCATGCCGCTCGACCCGCGGAACTTCTACCGAAAGATCAAGAAAACCGGCGGTTTCATCATCCCGGCCGGTTCGGCGCGCAAGGCCGCGACCGGACGACCGGCCCGGCTGTTCAGAGCCGGCCCGCAAGACGTCCTCTATCCCCCGATGATCCGTCCCGTCGACTCGCCGAACGGAAAGGAGCCGGTGCAGTGAGCCCCGTCGTGATCCTCACCGCCCTAGACCTGGAATACCAGGCGATCAGAGAGAAGCTGGCCGGCCTGCGCCTGCGCCGGCACCCGCAAGGCACCCTCTTCGAGGTGGGCCGCCTGGCGGATGGACGATGCGAGGTGGCGCTGGCGCAGGTCGGCAAGGGCAACCATGCCGCCGCGGTGCTGGCCGAACG
The DNA here is from genome assembly GCF_031570565.1 of Nonomuraea sp. 3-1Str. NCBI lineage: Bacteria > Bacillati > Actinomycetota > Actinomycetes > Streptosporangiales > Streptosporangiaceae > Nonomuraea > Nonomuraea sp. 3-1Str. The sequence goes on along the minus strand of NZ_JALHBK010000059.1, from coordinate 4,226 downwards.
CGCCATCGCCGAGTTCCGGCCGGCGGCTCTCCTCTTCGTGGGCGTGGCCGGTGCGCTGCAGACGCACATCGCTCTCGGAGACGTTGTGGTGGCCACGCATGTCTACGCCTTCCACGGCGGCACCAGCGAGGACGACGGCTTCAAGAGCCGCCCTCGCGTTTGGCAGACCTCGCACGCCGCCGAGCAGATCGCCCAGCACCTGCACCGCGGCGGTTCCTGGGCCAAAGGGCTCGACCCTCGCCCGAATGTGCACTTCGGGGCGATCGCCGCCGGTGAGGTGGTCCTGAACTCCCGGCTCTCCGAGCACGCCCGCTGGATCCGCGACCACTACAACGACGCACGGGCGATCGAGATGGAAGGCGCCGGCGTGGCACAGGCCGGACACCTGAACCGGGCGCTGCCCGTCGTCGTGATCCGCGGCATCAGCGACCGGGCCGACGGCACCAAGGAAGCCACAGACCGCGAGCTGTGGCAGCCGCGAGCCGCCGCCAACGCGGCCACGTTCGCCGCGGCTCTGGCCGAGGAGTTGTGCACCGACGAACCCACGACAAGGAGCTCCGCCATGTCCGAGACGGTCAGGAACATCGCCAAGGGGAACGCCCACGTAGGCGTGCAGGCAGGTATCGTGCACGGCGGTATCCGGATCACCCCCGAGACGTCCCGGCCGGCGGACCTGCCCGAGGCGCTGGCCGGGTTCCGTACCCGCCTTTGGCAGGCGTGGGCGAACGGGCGCCTGGACGAGGCGACGTACAAGGCCGCCGAGAGGGAACTGGTCACGGCCGACCAGGCACTGGAGACGAAGATGCCAGACCGCGAGAACACGCTGACCCTGGCCCTGAAGAAGCTGCGCGGGCTCGTCGGCGACGTCGCCGACCTGGCCGCGGAGCTGACCGTCATCATTGCCCTGGTGCAGTCCCTGTCATGACAGATCCAGGGCACCACGTCGAGAACGCGGCCACGGACTCCCACATCGGAGTGCAGGCAGGGACAGTGCACGGCGACGTCATCTACATGACGAGCCCGCAGGACCCGCCCGAGAAGAAGTTCCGGGCCGGCGTCTCCTTTCTGAAAGGCCGCATGCCCGGACCCGCCCGGCAACTCATCAACGAGGCCAGGGTCGACTACGCCACCAACGAGGTCTACTTCTACTGGTTGCTCGCCATGGTGAGCGGCCGGACGCGGCACGAGCTGACCAAGGACGAAGCCGCCCAACTGCGTGACCGGCGCGCCATCATGCGGCTCTCGGGCGACGACCCGTGGCGGGACGGCGTCCGCATCATCGACCGGCTCCTGGAATCGGCGGGAAAGGCCGAGGAGGACATCCGGGTCGTCGTCAAAGACCTCGACGCGCTCCGCGAACCGCAACGCAGCCTGATCCTCGATCACCTGGAGCTATACCTCGACGGCCCGATCGAAGACCATCTGTGGCACCTCGCGCTGACCAAGGCCAAGACGGAACAGATGGCCGATGACCGAAAGGATCGGATCTGGAAGTTCTTCCATCCGGCGCCGAAGGCGCCTGAGCGCCGGGCCCCGAAGCCCCCCGACACATCGTTGGCCACTCGGGCCCAGGCCCTGACCGCGACAGTCGTGCTCGTCATGGCCACAGCCCACCTGGGCTATCTGATCCTGCAGAGCGGTCGCATTCTCACAATGCTCGCCTACGTGCTGGGTCTCGGGGGCGCCTACGTCGGTGCGCCGAACGCCGCGGACTGGCGCTTCCGCGTCGTACGCCGTCGCGCCAAAGACAGGGAGTACCTGGGGCTCAAAAGCGAGGCCGGGCTCGGCAGCTTCGCCAAGAAGGCGGAGAACCGCATCGACCACTACTACGCCATCTACCTGCCGCCAGGTGTGGACCGTGACAGCTGGATGGCCCGCACAACGGGGATCCGCCGCAGCCTGCGCGATGAGATCGCGTCGGTTTACGGAGGAATGCGGATCGGGGTCGAGCGCCTCGCCTGGCTCATTCGGCACCGGGCGAGCGAGGCCGGTGCCCGCCATCGACGAGGCACGCTGTGGAGCTACCGAGAGGAACTCGCCACGCCCGGGCCAACGAAAGCTCTGGCGATACTCGGACTCCTCGCTCTCGCAAGTGGAGGCGGTTGGGCAGTGGTAAGCGCCGTGCCGGTCGAGCCCCTGCCGGCCATCGGCACGATTCTCCTCCTGCTGATCTCCGGATGGGTCGGCTCCCGCGCGTGGCTTCACATCATCCTTGAGCGCCGCCGCTACGCCGCCGACGAGACCGAGAGCGACCAGACCTACAAGGGCGACCTGGCTGCCCTGGCCCGCTGGCGCGCGAAGATGGCGGACAAGCCCCGCGACGAGGAGATGGCCGGCTGGCTCGACTGCGACAGGAAAGCGCTCCTCGACGAGGCGTTGCGGCACTACAGGCTGACCATGAGCCATGTCATCGCGCACGCCTTCATCGAGGCTCCTGCCCGGTCGAGCGCACGCGCACGCCTACAAGGTGGCCCATGGCGCTACAAGAGGTACCAGCTGCTGGTCTTCCTCATTACCCAGGAAGGCGTCCGCCAGCTCACCGTCACGCTCGACTTCATGAACGGCACCTTCCACGACCGGCAGCGGCTCAACTACCGCTTCGAAACGGTCGCCGCCGTACGGGTCAGCCAGTCGGACAACGACGAACGCGTCTTTCAGCTCTCACTCGTGAACGGTGATGAGATCAGTGTCGAGGTGAGCTCGGGGATGGAGGAGCTACAGCAGGGAGAGGTCCCCGGCGCGGTGTCCAAGGTGTCGTTGGACGCCGCAGGGCTGCCCCACACCCTCCACGTTCTAGAAGGAATCGCCGCCGAGGGAAAGAGATGGGTCGAACAGCAAGAGCTACGCACGGGAAACCTCGCGGCCGCCCTGAACGACGCCGAATGAGAGCCCGCTGGGACAATGCCCGCGCGGAGGCGCTGGAATTATCGCGCGTCATCAACGTCAGCAGCTCTCGGGTTGGCGCGGCAGGTTCAGCGAGTGTCTCGTGGGTCCGCCAGCCAGTGCTGTAGCCATTCGGGCAGCCACTTGGATCCCTGCATACAGCTGGGGGAGGGGCTTGCTTCTCGGGGCGAGGTTCGTGGCGTGGACGGGCCGGGGCAGGGGGCAGGGGCCGGAGGCAAGTCCGTAGTCCGGGGGGACCTGCTGCACCTCGGTCAGGCGTCGCTGTGCTTCGGCTGCGCGGTTGGCCCGCCCAGGAGGCGGCGTGAGGGCGACGCCTGCGTCGGTGAGGATGCTCAGGTCGAGGGTCCAGTTGCGGGTCGAACGTGATCGCCACAGAGAGAAGGCTGCGTTGATGTGGGCACTGGCTTGGCCGGCGGTCATCCCGGTGACTTCACAGAAGGTGTTCGGGCACGACCCACTGAACGAGATCAAGCGGGCGGCGCCGAAGGCCGTGACGGTCGTCGATCCCGGCACAGTGGTCAACCCGGCCCAGGCGCGGCAGCTCCTCGACGCCGTGCCCAGCGTCGGTCGGAAGCGTGGCCTCCGGCTGAGGGCGCTGTTCGCGTGCATGTACTACGCCGCGCTCCGGCCGGAGGAGGCCGCGGACCTGCGGCTGAGGAACTGCACCCTGCCGGAGTCGGGCTGGGGCCTGATCGTCCTGGAGCGAGCACGGCCACAGGGAACGAAGCGCTGGACCAACTCCGGCGAGACACATGAGTCGCGCAGCCTGAAGCACCGCGCGGACAAGGAGACGCGAGAGATCCCGATCCCGCCTGTCCTGGTCGCCATGCTCCGCGAGCACATCGCCGAGTACGGGACTGCCAAGGACGGCAGGATCTTCAGCACTGGCACCGGTGGGACCTACTCCAGCTCGGCGTATTCCTACGTCTGGCAGGAAGCCCGCAAGCTCGCGCTCACTCCCGAACAGGTCGCCTCGTCGCTGGCTGCCCGACCGTACGATCTGCGGCACGCGGCAGTCTCGCTCTGGCTGAATGCGGGCGTCCCGGCTCCCGAAGTCGCCAAGCGCGCCGGCCACAGCGTGGATGTGCTGTTGCGGGTCTACGCCAAGTGCTTGGACGGTCAGCGTGAGCAGGTCAACAGCAAGATCCATGATGCCCTGGGCACATAGCTCGCGGCTCACCCCCTTTTGGCCCCGGCTAGTGCTGTGACCGGAAATGATCGCCGGGTTGGGTGAGGTTCAGGCTGCGGGTGCGAGGGGTCGGCCGCCCCAGCGGATGCCTTTCTCGCTGCGGATGCGGGCGCGTTCGCGGCGTTGAGCGGCC
>NZ_JALHBK010000058.1:0-8601 GCF_031570565.1 Nonomuraea sp. 3-1Str | reverse complement strand
GTTGAGGGTCGTCGGGGGCAGAGTGTTTACGCTGGAGAGGGGAAGGGTGTCGGGCGGAAGGGTGACAGGAGGCCGCCGTGACCGTCCTCGCGATCTTTCTTCTCGTCATTGGGACGATCCTCGTCCTCCTGGGGACGATCCTGATCGGCATCGGTGCGACCCTGGTCCTGCTGGGGATTGTGTTGATCGCCCTCGGGGCCTTCTTGCTGATCCGGAGAGAATGAGACGCCGCAGCCGGTAGCTCGGTCGAGATCCACGCCTGATCAGGCCGAGTCGCGTAGGCGATCAGCTCTCCGGAACTCGAGCTCATCAAGCCGTACATGGCCTGGGATCAAGGCTCCTGGGCGTGGCGGACGCGGCTCAACGGCTCGGACGGCGAGCGCGCCGCCCGGGTCCTCACCGCGCTGTTTGAGGCCGCGCGGGTCTACGGCACCACGGTCACGGTGGACCTGATGCCGGCCGAGCGAGCGGAGGACCAGGCGATCGAAGCGTCACCTGTCCGCAGCGCGTTCGCCGAGCTCACTGGGGGTCCGTGAGCGGCGGTAGGCCTGGAAAGAGCCGGGCCGCGGCGGCGGGCAGGTCGAGGTAGCCGTTCAGGCAGCGCTCGGGCTGGCCGTGGGCCTGCCGGCTGGTGCAGGGGCGCGTGGTGGCCAGCAGCGCGTCGCCTACGGCCTGCGGGTGCGGAGCCTGGCCGAGGTGGCGTTGCAGGCTGACCAGCAGCGCGGCGATGCCGGTGACCAGGGCGACGGCCACGCAGGTGCCCTTCTGCGCTTTGATCCCGCCGTCGGGGTGGGCGCCGTAGACGGCCTCGCCGAGGGTGGTCAGCCCGTGCCCGTGGTAGGCGGGGCCGTGGTTGCTGAAAAAGAACATGTGGCCGTCGGCGCGGTGCGCGCCCACAGCGAGGACGCCGGGCAGGATGGCCGGGGCGATACTGCTCGCGCCGTTGTCGTTGCCGGCCGGGGCGGTGACCAGAACGCCCGCCTCGATGGCGTGGGCGATGGCGCGTTTCAGCATCGGGTCGGCGTCGTCGGAGGCGGTGTGGAAGGCGGGAGTGACCTGGATGATGGCGGCGCCGGCTTCGGTGAGCTCCTCGACGGCGCGGGCGGCTGAGATCGGATGCGACGGGTCGTCCTGGCCGGCGGGCGGGCAGACGAACAGGACGCGGCACTGAGGGGCCAGGCCGGGCAGGATGCTGCCGGGCCGGCCGGCCAGCACGCTCGCGGTCCAGGTGCCGTGCTCGACCAGCCACGGCTCGTATGAGGTGGGTGGCTCCCACCAGGTGGGCAGGACGTGCAGCCCGGCTCTGTCCAGGCACGGGTGGGAGGTGTCCGGCGGGCCGTCGACGACGCCGATCACCACGTGCGGATCGCCCCGGGTGTGCCGGTGCAGGCTGGTGATGCCGGGCACGGCCTGGCAGGGGTGGCGGGCGGGCGCTGGTGGCGGGGTGGAGCCGCCCGCCCGGTCCTGCTCGCACCGGCGGTGCTCTGCCGATGAGGAAGGCGGGGCCGGCGGCGTGGCGGGTCCTGGCTGGGGCATCGGGCGGACTGCTCCTTGCGCGGGCGGTGGGACGGTGAGACGGCGGGGTGGGCCGGGGTTAGGGCAGGGCTGACAGCTTGGCCTGCTCGTAGGAGGGCAGGCGGAAGGCGGCCGGGTCGCCGGTGTTGGCGGCGAACAGCAGCCAGGCTTGCACCCGCTGCTGGTGGGCGGGGGTGGACGGTTGCAGGTCGATGGTGGTGTAGGGGTCGATGAGCTGCTCACGGTGCACCGGCGGCGCTTGCGGCGGGAACGACGAGGACACGGCTGGACCTTTCCAGGATGGTGGCCTGCTGGGAGGAGGCGGGGTCAGGCTTCGGGCCAGGAGCGGACCGGGCCGAGGGTGACCGGCAGCACGTCCTTGACGTCGATGGTGAAGCGGTAGACGCGCTTGGCCCGGCGGCTGTTGTCGGGGTCGAAGAAGCGCAGCTTGACGTCCCAGCAGTCGGAATCGGGCCGGCCGTAGGGGCTCTTCTCCGTTTCGATGTTCTGCAGCGCCATGCCCTTGCCGAGCGCTTCGGCGAGGGTCTCGCGCACCTGGACGGCGTTGGTGGCGGCGTAGTTGAGCGCCCGGTCGCGGCTGGTGGCGCCGAAGTTGCGCAGGTCGTAGTAGATGCGCTGGAGGAAGTCGGCGACCGCGTCGTTCAGCGGGGCTGCGCTGGCGGCTTGGCCGCGCTGGTTGTGCTCGGGCACCCCGCAGTCCACCACCGCCTGGGCCAGTGAGGCGACCGACCAGCCGTACAGGCCGCGGGTCAGGTTGACCTCGATCACCGGCACGTGCTGGCCGTTGAACAGTTTCACAGTGCGGCCGGGCAGGCTGCCGGGGATCGACACCCGGTCGACGAACTCGACCTCGTTCTCGGCCCGTAGCTGCCGGTCCAGGAACTCGGTCAGCCGCTCATACACGCCGGGGCCGTAGCCGCCGACCGGCTCGATGGCGTAGATCGGGGTCAGGTCGAGGTTGAGCGTCCAGATCAGCGGCGTGGCCTCGGAGGGGTTGTCGCGCACGTAGGCGACCATCTGGCGGGGGTCGTACGGGTTGGCGGGCACGTGCTGACCAGCCAGGTCCACGCCCGGCATGAGCTGCTTGAAGGTGTCCCGGCGGGCCTCGTTGCCGAAGTCGTAGCCGAGCGAGCCGAGCGCGTACACCAGCCGCCGCGCGGCGGGCTGGGCCTGCTCGGCGGAGGTCACCACGCCGGCACCAGTCCGTGAGCCGGCCGCCACCGGCGCGGGCGCCACCGGCAGCGTCATGGCGGTGCCCGCGGCCTCATCGGCGCCGCCGGCGGCGCTGCAGCCGCAGCCGGCCTCGGCGCCGGCCTGGGGAGAGGTCTCACACGAGGGTGTCAGGACGGCCTCGACGCTCTGCCCCAGCAGGGCCAGGGCATCCGGCGCGCCGGCCGAGGAGGGCACCGTGGGGGTCGCGGAAGAGGTCGTCACAGCAATCACCGCTTTCTTGATGTCGAGTGTTCCGTTCAGGTACCGCACGCACGCCCCGTCCCGGGCGCCGTCGGACGTGCCAGGTCCGGCATCCGAGGAGATGTCCTGCCCGGAGCCGGGGCCACAGGGATCGGCGGTGGCACGCAGCACCTCGCCGATCGCCAGCGGGTCGGGTTTGCCGCCGCGCTGCAGCCGCAGGCAGGCCAGCAGCGCCGCCACCCCGGACACGACCGGGGCGGCCAGGCTGGTGCCGCTCATCCGGGCGTTGCCGTCCCCGGGCACGGCAACCCGGATGTTGTGGCCGGGCGCGAGCAGGCCCTGCCGACGGCTGCCGGGCCCGAAGTTGCTGCTCGGCAGCGGCTTGCCACGGAAGTCGCAGGCGCCGACCGCCAGTACCCCGCTCAGGGAGGCGGGCACGTGATCGCACAGGCAGCCGTCGTTGCCCGCGGCGGCCACGACCAGCACGCCCTGCTCGGCGCACCGGCGCACCGCCCGGGCCAGCACGTCCTCGGCTTCGGCCGGATCGGCGAGCTGGCCGCCGCTGATATTGATCACGTGCGCGCCGGCGTCGGCGGCCAACTCGATCGCCCGCGCCAAGTCCAGCTGGGCGGTGCGCCGCCCTTCGGCGAACACCGGCACGCTGACCGCCCGGCAGAGCGGCGCGACCCCCGGGACGGGGCCGTCATGCGCGCCGACCAGCACGCTCGCCACCGCAGTGCCATGCGCCGCCTTGCGCCCCGCAGCCTCACCGCCCGGCCACAGGTCGAGAATCTGCGTGAGCTTCACCCCGGCGAAGGCCGGATGGCTCTCATCGACCAGGCCGTCGATGACGGCCACCGTAATCCGGTCATCGCCCCTGGTCATCTTCCACAGCCCGGCCAGCCCGGCAATCTCCGACAGCTCGCCCATGCCGCTCCCGTCGTCTTGGTGGATCGCACGTCGATCGGCCGTCTCAGCCAGGGTGAGCGCCCGCCTCCACCGTGTTGAACGGGCCGGGCGGGCGCTCACCGATTCACCCGGTGCTGCTACTCGTCGCCCTCACCGGCGAACGGGAAAGACAAGCTGTACACGGACTGCTCGACCCCGGCGAACGGGTGTCCGAAGCTGAACACGGACTGCTCGACCCCGGCCTGCTCGGCCGAGGGGACGCCGGTGACGGTGCGGTGCACGGGAGCGGATTGGATGGGCAGATGCATGGTCATTCCTTCCTGCTGAACGGCTATGCATACTGAACGTAAAGTCTCGTCACTCTCTGTGATATGGCGTGGGAGTGAGGCCTTCCTGGCCTGCCACAGGGAATTCGCATTACCTGTTACAAACATCACGGAAGGGCCGCGTCCGCCCAGCCCACCCCTCGCCTCAGCCGGGCCCACTCGGTAGCGTTACCTGTCACATGAGGCGGAAAGGAGGAAGCCCCGTGCCCGTCATCGCCTTCCCCGGCTCGCCCCCCGACCCGGCCGGCCCCGGCGCGGACAGCAGCGTCACGGCCGCCATCGACCGCTTCCTCGCCTGTCTGCCCGCCAAGACCACCCGCGACAGCTACGCCAAGACCCTCACCCACCTGGCCGGCCTGGCCGGAAACAGGCCCGTCGCCGACCTGTCGTGCGAGGACTACGCCGCGGTCATGGACCGCTGGAACACCGCGGCGGCGGCCACCTGGAACCGGCACCTGTCCGCCTTGGTCTCCTTCACCACCTGGGCCCAGCGCCAGGACCTCCTGGCCACCAACCCGGCCCGCCGACTGACCCGCCGCCCGGCCGTTCGCCGCGGCGACCGTGCCATACCGGCCGCCCGCCTGGAGACGCTGTTCACCGACGAGCGCCACCCGCTACGGGAACGGCTGCTGTGGCGGCTGCTGTACGAAACCGCGGCCCGCGCCGACGAGATCCTCTCCCTCGACGTCGCCGACCTCGACCTGGAGCGGCGCCGCGCCCGCGTCACCTCCAAGGGCGGCGCCATCGAATACGTGCACTGGGCCACCGCCACCGCCCGCCTGCTGCCCCGCCTCCTGCAAGGCCGCCAGGCCGGACCAGTGTTCCTGGCCGACCGCCGCGCCCCCGCCACCGGGCGACGCGCCCCCGCCACCGCCGACATCTGCCCCGTCACCGGCCGCGGCCGGCTGTCCTACCCCCGCGCCGAGTACCTGTTCAAGACCGCCACCGCCGATCTGGACCCGCACCGCGAGGGCTGGACCTTGCACCAGTTGCGCCACAGCGCGCTGCAGCACCTGGCCGAGGCCGGCCGCACCGCCCCCGAACTGCAGGCCAAGAGCCGCCACCAGCACCTGGCCAGCCTCGGCCGCTACATCCGCCTGGGCGAGGAGACCTCCGCCCGCATCACCGCCGAGCACGACCCCGCCGCCCGTCGTCGCGCTCGTTAAGTCTCATGCCCTGTGAGCAGGGCTAACGCCCCTTGCCTGTACTTCATGGCAGCGCCGTTAACAACGGGCCAGCTCTCGACGTTGCCCTGGGTCGGGTTCGTGCCCGACGATGTGGCGTCGGCTCCGCCGGTGGCGGTGACCCGGCTGGCCGAAGCGCTGGGTCTGGCCCCGGGGGCGTTGCGGAGCTACGGGCGGCGGGCCCATACCCGCTCCGACCACCTGGGCCAGGTCGCCAAGTACCTGGGCTGGAAGAACGCCGCCGCCGGCAGCCAGGAGATGAAAGAACTGGAACAGTTCCTCACCGACCGGGCCATGGAGCACGATTCGCCGACGTTGTTGTTCAACCTGGCGCGCGAGTATCTGATGTCGGCGAAGGTGATCCGGCCCGGGGCGATCACGTTGGCGAAGATGGTCGGCGCGGCCCGGGAGGCCGCCGGTGAGTTGACCTCGCACAAGGTGGCGCACCTGCTCACCATGCAGGTTCGTTCGGATCTGGATCTGCTGTTGAAGGTCGATGCCGGGCTGGGGCTCCGGCTACGGCGGGGCCGACGCCGAGCCGGCTGCCGGCGTCGGTGGTCGGTCGGAGCGGGGCCGGCCGCTCCGGACCAGGCGGTGTCGATTCAGAACCGGGGGCTTTCAGGCTCCGTGCGGTGAGTTCGATGAGCGTTGTTTTTCTTGCAGGGGAGCCTCCCAGGTGGCGGTGATGTCGCGGGCGACATCACGTAGGAGGTCGATGAGCATGTCTGCGAGTGGTGTGAGGCTGGCGTCGGTTTTGGTCACGGCGTAGAGCTGGCGGTAGGGCCTGGGGTGGGCCAGTTCGCGATGGGTGGTGCCAGGCGCATGGGTCAGGGCCAGGCGCGAGACCAGGGCCACTGCGATGCCTGTGCCGACGAGGGCCTGGGCGACGTCGTAGGACTCGGTCTCGAACCGCGCGGTGGGAGTGAAGCCGGCCTCGCGGGCAGCGTCGTTGAACTGTTCGCGGGCGGCATGGCCGGCCAGGATAGAAACCCACGATTCGTCGCGCAGTTGTTCCAGGTGAAGTTCGGTGTCCGCGGGCTGCCCGGTGGCCAGCGGATGGTCATCGGGGAGGACCACGACCATCGGGTCCAGCAGGAGCGGGTGGGCCCGTACGTGTGGGGGCAGCGCGAGCGGCGTGCCCCAGGACGCGACGATGGCCACGTCCAGGCGCCCCGCGCTGATCTCGTCCGCTCCGCGTCCGGAGACCACGTCTATGACGGAGACGTCGGCGTCCGGATGGCGGTGTCGCAGAGTCGTCAGGGTCGGTGGCAGCAGGTGCAGGGCAGCCGCCTGGAACGTCCCGATCCGCAGACGGAGCGAGAGGTGGCCGAGCAGTGCGGCCAGTTCCGCCTCGGCCCTGTCCGATGCCTCCTCCACAGTTCGACCGTGGGAGGCGAGCAGCGCACCGGCCGCGGTGAGCGTTGCTCCGCGAGGACCACGGATGACCAGGGGCACCTGCCAGTCGCGCTCGGCCTTGGCCACCTGCTGGGTGACCGCCGCGGGCGTGAGTCGGAGTGCGTGAGCCGCCGCCGTCAGGGAGCCGTGCCGCTCGATCAACGCGAGAAGCCGCAGCTGTCCCGGATCCACCACCATTCACTAATCCTAACGCTGCACCGTTCTCTTTTAACTTCTCTTAGGGGCGCGAGACAGGAAGACTGGTGGTACACCCATCGCCGCAATCCCCGGAAGGGGTTCTTTTCCCATGCCCACGCATGTGCCCGTTTTCATCGCCACCACCTTGCTGCTGGCGATGCTGCCAGGCGCGAGTCAAGCCCTGATGATCCGGCAGGTTCTGGAAGGCGGCCAACGTACGCTCCGAGGCACGCTCGCCGGCAATGCCAGCGGCTTCCTGCTGTGGTCCACGGCCGCCGCGGCCGGGCTGTCCGCCGTCCTGCTGGCCAGCCCCACCGCGTACGCGGTGCTCCGGATCGCAGGCGGCATCGTGCTGATGATCCTCGGGGTGAAGACGCTACGGACCGCGCTCACCACCGTCTCCACCCGCCCGCCCCGCGAGGGCGGGCGCAGCACGGGCTTCGCAGGCGGATATCTCACCGGCCTGATCACCAACCTCGGCAACCCCAAGGCGGGCGTGTTCGCCGTCGCGGTGCTGCCCCAGTTCGTGACCGCGAAAGGCCCGGTGTTCCTGTCAACCGTCGCCCTGGGAGCCCTGTGGGCGCTCGTCAGCGCCTCCTGGTACATGTTGCTCACCTGGGCCGTCAGCCGAGGGCGCGCCCTGGTATCGCAGCCGACCGTCCTGCGGGGACTCAGCGTGACCACCGGCGTCGTTCTGCTGGGGCTGGGCGCCGCGGTGGTAGCAGGTGTCTGAGGGCCGGGCCGGTACTTCTTCCAGCGCCCGACCGCCCGAGGCATCTGCCGCCTTGACTGGCAGCCATGAGGTTGCCCTGTATGACCGGTGGCGACGAAGCACACCGAAACGATCGCCCTGGCTTCGCCGTCCGCTCAGGCCCGTGCCGGCCCGGCGACACCTGTCTTGTCCGCACGAACCTTGCGACGACCCCTCGCTCTCACCTGCGACTCGCAAGGTAGACCCGGACGTCGTTGCCTACATCCGTCGGCGCTTACCCTGCACTTTCGGCCGCTGCTGGCGCGCCCACCTGACCTCAGATCCAGCCGATCGCTTTCATCACCGCCTCGGCCACCTCCGGCACGGAACCATCCGAGGCTTCAACGACAACGTCTTCGAGCTGAGCATTTTCCATGATCTGGTCCAGCTCGCCCGACCTCTTGAGATGCCACTGGAGGGCAGCCTCCTCACCTTGGTGACGCCGAGCCAGTCGCTGACGGACAACAGGGAGTTCTACACGGAGTCGACACACCGTCAGCTCGATACCGACCGCCTCCGCATACCGCTGGCGATCCTCTCGAGTCTCAGCGACGCCGGCCATGACGAGTCGGACAGCCCCAGCGCCTAGATAGTTTCCAGCGACGCTGCGCAGATTCCGTAGGGCCATTTCGAAGTTGAAACGATCATCCGGTGCGGGAGGCCAAGATCGACGAAGTGCATCCAAGTCGATGACGGCATGGGCAACCCCGGCGTCGGCGAGCAGGTCGCCCACCATGTCCGCAACCGAGGTCTTGCCAGCTCCCACCGTGCCGATGATCAAAAGAGCGCGGGACGATTCACCAGGAGACACGCAGATCATCCTGGCAAGAGTTCCATCGTGATGCCCAATCGGCCAACAGGACGGTCATATCTGCCATCTCCTCTGTCA
>NZ_JALHBK010000057.1:0-10013 GCF_031570565.1 Nonomuraea sp. 3-1Str | reverse complement strand
TGCGCTCGCCGCGCCGTCCCCGGTCGGCGATCACGCGCGCCGCCCGCCCCGGCTCGGTCACCTCGGCCAGCAGGCGTTCGGCGCCGTACGAGGCGCCGCCCTGGACGCCGCGCTCGTCCTCCTCGCCGACCACGAGCTGGCCGCCTCCACGCTCGCCGCCCGGGTCGCCGCCTCCGCCCGCGCCGACCCGTACGCCGTGGTGCTCACCGGCCTCGGCGTGCTCGGCGGCCCGCTGCACGGCGGCGCCTCGTACGGCGCCGAACGCCTGCTGGCCGAGGTGACCGAGCCGGGGCGGGCGGCGCGCGTGATCGCCGACCGGGTACGGCGCGGCGAGCGCATACCGGGCTTCGGCCACAGCGTCTACAAGAACGGCGACGCCCGCGGCGACCTGCTGCTCACCCTCGTCCGGGAGGCCGCGCCCGGCCACGAGCGGCTCGCCGCCACGCAGGCCGTGCTCGACGAGGTCCGCAGGCGCCGCCTCCCCGAGCGGAACGTCGACTTCGCCCTGGCCGCCCTCACCGCCGTCGCCGGGATGGTGCCGGGGGCCGGAGAGGCGATCTTCGCGGTGGCCAGGACGGCCGGCTGGCTGGCGCACGCCATGGAGGAGTACGAGAGGGGCTCCTTGCTGCGCCTGCGCGCCTCGTACACCGGCCCGCCCCCCGAACGCGCCCCCGACCACCCGGCCACCACCTGACAGGAGCGCCCATGCCCGGCCCGAGCGAGCTGCTGGAGCTCGACCGTCAGCACGTCTGGCACCCGTACGCCGCCATGCCCGGCACGGTCCCGCCGCTGCTCGTCGAGTCGGCGTCGGGCGTGCGGCTGCGCCTGGCCGAGCCGGTCGGCGGGGTGCGCGAGCTGGTCGACGGCATGTCGTCGTGGTGGGCGGCCATCCACGGCTACGCCCATCCGATGATCGACGCCGCGATCCGCGACCAGCTCGGCCGGATGGCGCACGTCATGTTCGGCGGCCTCACCCACGAGCCGGCCGTCCGCCTCGCCGCCACCCTGGTGGAGATCACGCCGGAGCCGCTGCGCCACGTGTTCCTGTCGGACTCGGGGTCGGTGTCGGTGGAGGTGGCCATCAAGATGTGCCTGCAGTACTGGCGCTCCGCGGGCAGGCCCGGCAAGCGGCGGCTGATGACGTGGCGGGGCGGCTACCACGGCGACACCTGGCACCCCATGTCGGTGTGCGACCCGGAGGGCGGGATGCACGGGCTGTGGGGCGGGAGCCTGCCGAGCCAGGTGTTCGCCGACGCGCCGCCCTCCTCCTACGACCCCGCGTACACCGGCCATCTCGCGCGGGTGCTCGGCCGGCACGCGGACGAGATCGCGGCCGTGATCGTCGAGCCCGTCGCGCAGAACGCGGGCGGCATGCGCTTCCACCCGCCCGCCTACCTGCGGGACCTGCGGGAGCTGACGCGCGCGCACGACGTCCTGCTCGTCTTCGACGAGATCGCGACCGGGTTCGGACGCACCGGCGAGCTGTTCGCCGCCGATCACGCCGGGGTGTCGCCGGACGTCATGTGCCTCGGCAAGGCGCTGACCGGCGGGTACCTGAGCATGGCGGCGACCCTGTGCACCGAGCGGGTGGCGGACGGCATCTCGCGGGGGGAGGTGCCGGTGCTGGCGCACGGGCCCACGTTCATGGGCAACCCGCTGGCCGCCGCGGCGGCGAACGCGTCGCTGTCGCTGCTGCTCGGCGGCGACTGGCGGGGCCAGGTGCGGCGCGTGGAGCGCGGCCTGCGCGAAGGCCTGGCCCCGGCCGCCGGGCTGCCCGGAGTGGCCGACGTGCGCGTGCTCGGCGCCATCGGCGTGGTGCAGCTCGACCACCCGGTGGACGTGGCGGCGGCCACCCGCGAGGCCGTGCGGCACGGCGTGTGGCTGCGGCCGTTCCGCGACCTCGTCTACACGATGCCGCCGTACGTCACCTCCGACGACGATCTGGCCCGCATCACCACGGCGGTCCTGGCGGCGGCCCGCGCCGCCTGACCAGGGCACGCACCAGGGCCCGCCCGCGGCGAGCAGCGGAGGGTCACACCGGGGCGGGCGTTCTGGCCACGTACGCCGCCAGCGCCCGCACCCGCTCGGCGTGCTGGTCGTGCCCCACGATCACCGGCGGCTCGTTGTACGGCATGGCGTCCGACGAGCGCCGCAGCTTGACGTACTGGCCGCAGGCGTCGATCGCGTAGGGCTCCATGTCGTCCTGCAGCGCCCCGATCACCGTGATCCCGTACGTCTCGCCGATCCGCCGGAACAGCGCCACCGCCTCCCGCCGGTGCTCCTTGCCCAGGTTGCGGCCCAACTCGTCCAGCACCAGGCACAGGTGCCCGCCGCCGGACGAGGCGATCGCCGCCGCGCACACCAGCTTGACCGCCTTCTCGTCCATGAGCGCCGTGTTGGCCCGCCGGTTGTACGGCACGAACCCCTGGCCCTCGCCTCGCCGCCACTTCGGCGTCACCCGCCACTGCCAGCGCTGCTCCGGGTCGGCGGGCGCCGGCGGCACCGGGAACTCCAGCGTCGCGCCGTAGCCGCCGTACGAGGTGTCGAGCTTCTCGAACTCCTCCGCCACCCGGGTGAGCCGCGCCTTGATCGCCGCGCTGAGCGCCGCCCGGTGGACCGCCGTGGACTGGGCGGCCTCCTCCGCACCCTTGTCGGCCGCCGCCAGGTCGCGCTGCCTCGACACGACCTGGGCCTCGATCTGCCGCCGCTGGTGCTTCTCGTACTCCTCCTGACCGCGCAGGTACGACGCCAGCGCCCCGCACACCGCCGCGAACGTCGCCTGCTCGCGCGCCGTGCTGCCGCCGCGCTCCGACAGCAGGAACCGCAGCTCCTCGGGGATCTCCGCGTCCTCCTCCGGGAACGTGTCGCGCAACGCCTGGTCGAAGTGCCGCTCGGCGATCCGCCACCACTCCTCGGCGGCGCGCGGCCGCTCCTCCTCGGGCAGCGCCCGCAGCCACTCGCGCGCCGTCTCCACCGTGCCGCCCCAGTCGGCGGCCATCGCGGCCAGCTTCAGCGCCTCCCGCTCGCCGCCGACGCGGGTCTCCTGCTCCCGCGCCTGGGCGCGCTCGGCCTCGTGCCGCTGCCGCCGGCCCTCCAGGCGCTCGATCTCCATGTCCCGCGTACGGGCCCGGAAGTCGAGCCCGGCCGCCTGCCGCTCCGCCTCGGCCACCGCCGGGACGACCTCCTCCAGCGCGCCGGCCAGCTCGGCCAGCCGGGCCCGCCGCTCGGCCAGCCGCGTCTCCACCTCGGCGAGCCGCAGCCCGGCCTTCGCGCCGTCGAGCCGCCGCTGCGCCTCCGCGACGGCCTCCTCCTCCTCGTGTACGACCTGAGCCGCGGTCTCCTGCGTGTCGCGGGCCCGGTTCAGGCGCTGCTCGGCGGCCTTGATGCGCGCCTCGCGCCCGGTCGCCACCCCGTCGAACGCCCCGACGACGCTGACCCCGGCGGCGCTCACCAGCACCGAGCCGGGCAGGTCGCGCAGCGCCTGAGCCGCCTCCTCCAGCCGCCCGGCGTCGACGATCACCGCGTGCTCGTGCGGCCACCCGCGCAGCCCGCCCAGGTCCAGCCCCGGGCCGCGGGACTCGTCGCGGGCCTGCTCGGCCACGTCCAGGGCGTCCAGCAGGCCGGTGGCGTGCAGGCCGGCCGCGGCCAGCGCGTTGAGCTGCACGGCGGCGGGGCCGCCCTCGGCGTCGTCCAGGGCCGCCTGCGCGGAGGCCACCTCCCGGTCGGCGACGCCGAGCGCCTTCAGCGCCTCGTTCAGGCGCAGCCGCGCATCCCGCAGCTCCCGCTCCGCCGCCAGCACGTCACGGCCGTCGGCGAACCGGCGCGCCTCCTCCAGCTCCGGGATCCGGCCGCGCAGCTCGTCGGCGGAGTTCTCCGCCACGGCCCGGTCGGCCTCCAGCTTCGCGGCCCGCGCCTGGAGCGCCGCCAGCTCCCTGCGCGCCTCGGTGGCACCCCGGTCCAGCGTGTCGTCCTTCAGGGTGGCGATCTCGGCCTTCACCAGGGCGATCGCCTCGGCCGCCGCTGCACCGGCCGCGCGATGGCGTTCGAGCTCCGCGGCCAGCGCCTCGTCCTTGGTCGCCGCGTCGGCCAGCTTGCGCGCCTGCCGGCCGCGCCAGCACCGCAGCGCCTCCGCCAGCCGTACCCGGGCCTGGTCGCGGCGGTCGAACGTGGTCAGCAGCGCCTTCGACTCCGCCTCGAACTCCGCCAGCCGCTCGGCGGCCTGCGCGGCCCGCACCCGCTTGGCGTGCTCGTCACGGCGTGCCTCGCGCTCCTGCTCCAGCTCGGCGTCCAGCCCGGTCAGCGCCGCGATCGCCTCGAACACCCGCTCCGGGGAGATCTCGTTGAGCGGCTGGGAGAGCAGGTTGGTGGCCACCTTGCTGCGCACGGACGTCGACAGGAACGACACGCAGCGGACCCGGTCCCCGTACAGGACCTTGGTCAGGTCACGCGCCACCACGTCACGCCGCCCCGCGGACCGGGGCAGGGACGCCCAGATCTCGTCGGCCCTGGCCACCCGCTCGGCCTCGGAGGCCGCGGACGCCAGGTGGACGCCGTCACGCCAGCGGATCTCCAGGTGCGGCGCCTCCTGGTTCACGCGGAGCCACACGGTCATGGCCCCGCCGGAGGTGTCGGGCACGGCGAACAACTCCCCGCTCTCCAGCGACCCGCCGCCGTCTTCGCCGGCGCCCTCGCCGCTGGAGCGGCCGCCACCTCCGCCCCCGCCACCTTCGCCGCTGAGGCCGCCACCTTCGCCTCCGCCGCTGAGGCCGGCGCTCCCGCCACCGTCGCCGCCGGTGTCCTCGCCACCGTCGCCTCCACCGGCCCCAGGCGGCAGGACGCGGGAGAAATCACCCGCACGCACCTCCGGCGGGCCGAACACCCCCACGATGTAGCCGTGGTCGGCGCTCGCCCACTGCCGTCCGCCCGCCCCGCTGGCCAGCTCCGCGTTGAACAGCAGCTCCGACACCGCCTTGGCGCCCGAGGCGAACCGCCACTGCTCGTCGCCCAGCAACGCCGTGATCGACGCGATGAACGACGACTTGCCCGCCCCGTTGGAGTCCTTGGGCCCCGCGCCCGCGACGACGATGAGCGTGCCCGGGACGGTCGGCACCGGATGGGTCGAGAGCCGTGAGATGTTGACCGCCTGCACGGCGATCAGCACCCCGTCCCCGACCACGTTCTCCATCTGCGACACTCGAACTCCCGCCACCCTTCCTACGCCGTCACGCCATGCACTGCCCCGGCCCGCCGCCGGACAGCCCCACACCTCTCCACCCGCCCCTCAGGACCGGGCGGTCCCGCCTTCCACCGGCCCACTCACGGCCGGGCGGCCCTACCCGGCGGATCTTCGAGCACGTACGGCCGTCGCCAGCGGTGTGTGCGGCCCGGCCGCCAGGATCAGCTCCTCCTGCAACCGCCGCCGCGCCGCCGGGGTGAGCCGGTGGAACTGCGACCCGGGCACGTACCCGCCCGCCTCCTCGCCCGCCTTCACCTGGGCGACCAGCCCGGCGTGCCGCAGCACCCGCAGCGCCCCCTCCAGCTCACCGATCGGCACCTGGGTGTGACGCCGCAGCTCCTCGACGGGTGTGGCATGGGGAGAGAGCCACGTGTCCTCCGGCAGCACCCCCTCCGCCCGGGGGATCGCCACGGAGTGCACGAGCACCAACGTCAGCACCGCCCGCTCCGCCTCACCCAGCCGCACCGGGTCCCGCGGGCCCCGGCTCCTGCCCGACGGAGCGACCAGGCCGGCCCCGGCCGTGCCGTCGCCCGACGCGCTCCCGTCCGGGCCGCCACCGACGGGTGACGCCCCGGCCGAGCCCTCGCCGACCGCGGCGGCCTCGGGCTGTGCGTCGGTCCCAGGCTGTGCGTCGGGGGTCTCCTCGGCCGGGTCGCCAGGCTGGACGACGCTTCGCGCCGCGGCGGAGCCGTCGAGAGAGGGGGATGCGCCAGGGCCGCGGAGATCCCGGAAGGCCCGGGCGGCGGTCTCGTCGGCGTAACCGGAGATCCAGCGCTCGCGGTGCTGGATGAGAGTGCGGCCGCGCCGGGCGAGCATCTCGCCGAGCGTGTGCCGCAGCGCCGGGTCGCGCAGGGCGGCGAACCGCGCCTCCTGCACGGGTTCGGCCGCGTACTCCACCACCATGAACGCGGCCACCAGCTCGGCGCGCCGCCGCTCGTCGTAGGCGCCGAGGAGGTCGTCGAACTCCGCCTCCCCGCCCTCGACCCGCCCCCCGACGCCCGGCGACACGATCCGTGCCCCTGCGGCCGAGGACACCGCCGCCTCCGACGCACGGGATGCGGTCGCCACCACCGCCGAGGACACCGCCGTCTCCGCCGCAGGGGATGCGGCCTGTGCTCCGGCCCGCCCGCCCTCGCCCGCGTCACCCACCGCCACGTCGCCGCCGGTCCCGGCGTGCGCGCTCGGACCCGGGTCCGTCGTGGGGACCGGTGTCGCGGGGTCCGGCGGCGCGGAGGCCGGTGTCGCGCGGGCCGCGGCGACGATGTCGGCGTCCGCGCCCACCGTCAGCTCCTGCCGCTCCGGCTCCGGGATCCGTCGTACGAGCTCCTTGAGCTGCGCCAGCGACGACACCGGCCACAGCGCGCACCTCGGGCCCAGGGTGACCAGCCCGTCGGCCATGACCACCCACGCCGAGTCGTGCAGCCGGCGCAGCGCGCCCACCGCCCAGTTGCGCATGAGGTCGTCCGTGCGCCCGATCAGCGCCCGGTAGGTGGCCAGCACCAGCTCCACCGGCGCGGGATCGCCGGGCCACGGGTCGACGGACTGGTCGGTCCAGCAGCACTTGAGGCAGGCCGCCAGGACACGGCGGGTCTCGCCGGAGCGCTCCACCGCCACCGGCGCCACCTGATGCTCCTCCAGCAGCGCCGGGGTGACGCCGTCCGGCCACACCGGCAGCGCCTGGCCGGTGGAGTCCGGCCGGGTCAGCCGGAGCATGCCCGGCGGCGCGGCCGCCCCCGGGCCGAGCGGGAGGGGGCCGCCGGCGCGGGCCAGCAGATGGGCGGCGGCGCCGTCGGCCGGCGCGCGCCTCGGAACTCGCGTCATGAGGTGCGCTCCAGGCAGCCGTGCGAGAGCCAGGCCGGTTCGTGGTCCGGGTCGATCGTGAGCTCGTCCGACCAGGTCAGCCGGTATGGCAGCTCCGGCCGCAGGTCGATCGTGGTCAGGTCGGCGAGCAGGCGGCGGGCGGACGGCCAGTCGGCGCCGAGCACGTCGGCCAGCGCCACCTGGGACGACGGGCCGAGCAGCGACTCCGCCAGCGCCGTCAGGCGCTCCACGGCGGCCCCGGGCGAGGAGTCGAGCGAGTCCTGCGGCCCCGGGTCCGGCAGGGCCGAGCGCGGGGGAGTGGGCTGCGCCGGGGCGGGGCGCGGGGCCTCGTCCACGGCCCGCGCGATCGCCGCCGGGTCGTGCCACGGCGCCGGCGCGTCGAACACGAACCCGTCGAGCACCGCCGCCAGCCGCTCCTTCGAGGCCGTCTGCGTGAACGTCCGCCACGCCTCCGTCGGCAGCAGCGTCAGGTTGCGGGTCGTGCCCGCCGAGTCGGCCAGGCGGCCGGCCGCCCGGCGTGAGGCGTCGCTGTAGGCGTAGATCGCGGCCCGCAGGTCGGTGCAGACCCGGTCGAGCTCCGGCCAGCGGGTCAGGATCGTGCCGTGCAGGCTCTGGGCGCGGCGGGCGATCTCCTCGGTGCCCCACAGCTTGGGCGCCTGCTCGCGCAGCTCCTCGATCGTGCCGGTGGTGAGGGTGATCAGCTCCAGCGCCCACAGCCGGAACGCGCGGGCGAGATTGGCCGCGCTCTGCCGCGCCTCGTCCATGGTGGTGCGCGGGTCGGCGACGTTGAGGTCCTCGAGGGCGAGCAGCCGGTGCATCTCGGACTGGCCGCCGTCGTCCATCATCCGCCTGATGAACATCAGCCCCACCACGCTGGTGAACGACGCCCGGTAGCGAAGCTGGTTGGGCTTGGGGAACACCTCGCGGATGGCCCCGAGCCCCTTGAGCACCCGCAGCCGGTTGTCGAACTGGTCACCCGGATAGGCCCGGCAGGCGAAGCGCATCTGCTCGTGCGTCAGCCACTCCTCGCCCGCCTCGGCGAACGCGGCGAACAACGTCTCCGCGATGTCGACCAGGGCCGGGTCGTCCACCACGGCCCCGCTGTCACGGGCCAGGGCCGCGAACATGCGGCGGTAGGTCGACAGGACCGCCTCGTCGGAGAGGGCGGCGTCGAGGGTCAGGGGCTGATCGGGCACGCGCTCTAAGGTAAGGCTTCCGGCCGACATTCTCGGACCGCCACGGGGCGGGCGGGCCTCGGCCCTGCGCGAAAGGAGCGGGCCGTGACGTCATGTGCGCGGGCGTGAGGAGTGCCGAGGCGCAGCTGCTGCACCGGCCGCCGGGCCTGGGGACCGGTGACGTGGTGCGGCGGCTGCTGGCCGTGCAGGCCCAGGACGTCACCTCCGCGTACCTGGCCTTCCGCGCCAGGTCGGCCGCCCTCCGCGTCGCGGACGTCGAGGCGGCGTGGCGGGCGGGCGAGATCGTGCGGACCTGGGGGCCGCGCGGCACCCTGCACTTCGTCCACGCCGAGGACCTGCCGTGGCTGCACGCCCTCACCCGGCGCGACACCGGCACCCTGCGCCGCCTGCGGCAGGAGGGCGTCACCGGCGACGACCTGCTGCCCCTGATCGTGCGGGCCCTGGCCGGCCAGGGCCCGCTCACCAAGGCGGAGCTGGAGGAGCGGCTGGCGGGCCGGGCACGGGGGCAGGGCGTCGTCCACTTGGTCGCGCTGGCCGCCTTCCACGGGCTGGCCGTCCTCGCGCCGCCCCGGGGCGGCAAGCCCACGTACGTCCACGCCGGAGACTGGCTCGGCGCGCCGGTCAGGCCCGAGCCGGACCGGGAGCGGGCGCTGGCCGAGCTGGCGCGCCGCTACCGCCGCGCGCACCGGCCGTCCGAGCCGGAGGACCTGGCCGCCTGGTCCGGGCTCGCCCTGGGAGAGGCCCGTACGGCGTGGCGTCTGAGCGCCGCCCCGGAGGCGGGACCGGCAGCGACGGAGGTGGCCCCGGTACGGCTGGTGCCCGCCTTCGACGAGTTCCTGCTCGGCTGGAGGAGCCGGGACCCCGTCGTGCCGGCCGCGCACGCCCGCGAGGTGTTCCCCGGCGGCGGGATCCTGCGGTCCGTGGTGCTGGCCGGCGGCGTGGCCGTGGGCGTCTGGGAGCGCAGGGGCGCGCAGGCGACCGTCAGACCCTTCGGCTCCCTGCCGCCGGAGGCCCTGGCGGAGGAGATCGCCGACGTCCGCCGCTTCCTGGGCTGAGAACGCCCTGGAGCCTGTTCGGGATTCGGATCGGGACACGTGCGCTGATGTGGTTCATCATGGGACCATCCAGAGCGCGCATCCCGGGACCCACGAGGAGACCACGATGTCGTCCGATGGCACGGTGGAGGTATTCCGCTCGACCCGGCCCGGCCAGATCAAGCGGGTCGAGATCCGTATCGTGGGCGGCAACATCAGGATCAACGCCATCGACACCGACACGGTGCACGTCACGGCACTCGGTGATGTCGCCACGCTGGGCGCCCGGGCCACCGTCGAGGGCGATGTCCTGCGCATCACCTCGTCGTCCGCCCTGCGCTATTTCCTGCAGAGGAGCCGCATCGACCTGGTTCTCGACGTGCCGGAGGACACGGGCGTCCTCATCAGGGTGTTCGGCGCCGACATCGTCATCGACGGCGGCACCGGGCCGCTGGAGGTGCGAGGAGTCGCCGGCGCGATCGAGGGCACGACCCACTCCCCGGACGTCAAGGTGCGATTCGTCGTCGGCGGCAACGACCTCGTCCAAGTGAGCGGAGGCGGCCGCTCCTGAGCCGGAGCGGGACCACAGTCCGTCCAGGCCCTAGGCAGTGTTTTGTGGATCAGGAGGCGTGTTCAGCCGCCGGATTCGCCGATTCGGGCAGCGTGGTGAGCTCGGGTGTGGCTCGATGGGTACATGGTTCGTCGCCATGAGTTAACGGACGCTGC
>NZ_JALHBK010000056.1:0-10265 GCF_031570565.1 Nonomuraea sp. 3-1Str | reverse complement strand
CACCACGACCCGGTCGCGCCCGCGCACGCCGGCGGCCCGCAGCGCGGCGGCGGTCAGCTCCTCCTCGGCCTCACGGTCGGCGGGGGCGAGCGGGAAGACGCCGGAGGCGTCGGGCGGCACGTGGAGCAGCCCGGTGGCGGCGGCCCCGGCCGCGCCGAGGTCGTCACGGGTGAGCCAGCGGTACGCCCCCGCGCCCGCCCCGGCGGTCATGACGCCACCTCGTCCATGAACCGCCGCATGGACGAGGTCACGTGCTCGTGGGCGAGGCCGCCGACCTGGCACTGCAGGATGAGGTCCGTGGCGCCCGCCTCCGCGATGCGGGTCAGCGCCTTGCGCGACCCCTCCACGTCGTCGACCACCACCATCAGGTGCTCGCGCAACGTGGCCATCGCCTCCTCGGGCGGCATCCCGGCCGCGAGCTGGCCCAGCACCCGGTGGGTGGCGTGGCGCGCGTCGTAGTAGTCCGGCGGGGTGACGAGGTTGACCTGGCGGCGGATGTACCACAGGACGGCGTCGGCGGCCGTCGCGGCGGCCTCGTCCCTGGTGGGGCCGACGTACCAGGGGATCATCAGCGCGACCCGCCGCGTGGCCGGGTCGAACCCCGCCTCGGCCAGCGCCTCCCGGTAGCGGGCTATGTCGGTGGCCACGTCGTCGATGCCCTTGAGCATGGTCATGCCGAGCAGGTTGTAGCCGTGCCGGGCCGCCGCGAGGTAGCCGTCCAGGGACGTGGAGGCCACCCAGACCGGCGGATGCGGCACCTGCGCGGGACGCGGGTAGACGGCCACGTCGGGGATCTCGAAGAACTCGTTGGAGCGGCTGACCGGCTCGCCGTCGGCCCGCCAGATGGCCAGCGTGGCCTCCAGGCAGTCCTCCCAGATCTGGCGCGACTTCTCGAACGGGCGCTGGAAGGCCTGGTACTCCAGCGGAGAGGCGCCGCGCCCGGTGCCGAACTCCACCCGCCCGCCGCTGACCACGTCCAGCGTGGCGACCCGCTCGGCCGTCCGGATGGGCGACTGGAACGGCAGCAGCACGACGCCCAGCCCGAGGTGGATGCGCTCGGTCCGCTGCGAGACGGCGGCCAGCACGAGGTCCGGGGCGGAGGAGTGGGAGAAGCCCCTGGTGAAGTGGTGCTCCACGAACCACGCGGTGTCGAATCCCAGCTCGTCGCCGAGCACGACCTGCTCGATCACGTTCTGGAACGCCTGTTGCTCGACCTCGCGGGAGCGCCCGCGGACCTCCAGCTCGTACCCCAGGCTGATCCGTAGGGACGTCATCGCGCCTCCGGCGAAAGTAGTAAACCAAGCGCTCGCTTGGTAGAGACTACCAGCGCGAAACACTTGCGGGAAGGGCGCCGTCGCGATCAAAGTGGATGCTCGTGAGGCGAAAGCACGCGCTGCGGCGGGCGAAGGAAGAGGGCGACCTCACTCCCGACGGCGCGCGCCGCCACGAGGCCCTGGGGCGGGTCATGGCGGCCCTGGCCACCGAGGCAGAGTTCATCGAGTCCTGCCGCGACCTCACCTGGTGGCGCGGCTCCGACGACAGCTGGCACCTCGAATGGCGTGACGGGCCGTTCGCCTCCGAGGTGGCCGTCCTGCTCGCCGAGCGGCTGGCCGTGCCCGGCGACGTCACCCCCGCCGGTCCCGGCAGCGAGATGTCGGCGGGGCTCGACGTCATGGGCGTCCGCCTCGAGCTGCACGCCATCGACCCCATGGGCACGGCCCGCGTACGGGCCAAGCCTGGGTTCTGGCGGCTGGCCGAGGCGCTCGACACCACGCGCCGCACCAACGCCCGCCATCCCTGGGAGGAGCTCCTCGGCGGCTGACCGGTCCTAGCCGAGGACGCGGGCGGCCAGTCGCGCGCGGTGCGCCTGCGGAGGGCCGAACAACTGCGCGTCGGAGGTGGCCCGCTTGAAGTAGCGGTGCGCGGGATGCTCCAGGGTGACCCCGATGCCGCCGTGGATCTGGATGTTCTCGCCGGCGGCCGTCAGGTACGCCTCCGAGCAGTACGAGCCCGCGATCGCAGCCGCCTCCTTCAGCTCCGCCCCCTCCGTCTTCTCCGCGTCGGCCGCACCCAGGGCCGCCGAGCGGGCCGACTCCACCAGCAGCAGCAGATCCGCCAGCTTGTGCTTGACCGCCTGGAACGAGCCGATCGGCCGGCCGAACTGGTGTCTCTCCTTGGCGTAGGCCGTGGCCGTCTCCAGGCAGCGCGCCG
The DNA here is from genome assembly GCF_031570565.1 of Nonomuraea sp. 3-1Str. Taxonomy (NCBI): domain Bacteria; kingdom Bacillati; phylum Actinomycetota; class Actinomycetes; order Streptosporangiales; family Streptosporangiaceae; genus Nonomuraea; species Nonomuraea sp. 3-1Str. Next base: position 8,054 of record NZ_JALHBK010000056.1, on the reverse strand, counting down.
CCCCGCCGGTCTGCTCGGCCGCGAGGGCCGCGACGCCGAGGTCGCGCACGCGCGCCCAGCCCGAGCCGTCGCCCGCCCGTCGCGCCGGGACGCGGTCGAAGGTCAGCTCCTCCAGCGGCCGGCTCTCGTCCATCGTCCGGTGCCGCACGCGCCGCGTCGGCTCGGCCTCCACCAGCATCCCGCCCGCGTACACGAGCACCAGGTCGCCCGCCAGGGCGTACGGCAACGTGCCCGACAGGAGGCCGTCCGCCAGGTCGAGGTCGCCGTCGCCGGGCAGCGCCACGGTCGCGGAGCGCCCGCCGCCCGCCAGCACGGGCAGCAGCCGGGCCATGGCCTCCTCGTCGCCGCCCGCCTTGACCGCCTCCACGGCGAGCACCGCCGTCTGCAGGAACGGGTACGGCGACAGGGCCCGGCCCAGCTCCTCGGCCACGGCCGCGACCTCGGCGGGGCCGCCTCCCGCGCCGCCGTACTCCTCCGGGACGGCCAGCCCCGCGACCCCCAGTTCCCCCGCGAACGCCTGCCAGGGGGCGCCGGGACGGCCGGATAGGTAGGAGCGGACCACGTGGCGAAGCTCGTCGGTGACCGTCACGGCCGTCAGACTACCAAGCGATTGTTTGCCTTACCTCGACCAGCCAGTTTTTGCGGTTTCAGTGCAGCCGCATAACCCCTTTATGGTCGTCCGTCCCGAGGATCCAGGGGAGGTATGACCGGGGATGGACATGAAGAAGCCGGCGATCGACTACGCGGACTTCGCCGAGTACGACCGGCGGCAACGCGGCATCGAACGGCATGTGCTGGCGGCGTTCCTCGGGGGACTGGCCGTCGGCCTCGTCGGCATGCTCGTGTCCCAGAGCGGCCCCGCCTGGCTCCGTCACCTCTACGACCCGTACGCCTACCTGGCCCTGGCCATCGCGCTCGGCGTGACCGCGCAGGGGTTCGGCTGGGCGGCGCTGAGCACGTTCCTCGCCGCCGTGTCGACGCTGGTGGCGGCCATGGGGGCGAGCGCGCTGCACGGCGGCGACTTCACCTTCGACGTCATCGGCGGCAGCGCGTCCGGACTCAACTGGACCCTGATCATGCTGGTCGGCCTCGGGCTGCTCGCCTACGTGGCCCGCAGGAAGGACCACTGGGGCGACCTCGCGGCGGGCGCCGTGGGCGGCGCGCTGCTCGCGGACGTGGTGGACCGCTCCACGCCCGGCTTCATCGCCGCCGAGAACGGGTTCTGGCCGGCCGTCGCGGCCGTGGTGGGCGGCCTGTCCATCGCGGCCGTGATCGCCCTGCGCAACACCCTCGCCGGCCGGCTGCGCGCGCTCGTGATCTCGGGCGTGCTCGCGGGGGTGGCCACCATCGTGCTCACGGACGAGCTGTGGGGCCCGTTCTGGGCCGCCTTCTGACGAGGGCGCCGGGCGCCGCAGGTTTATGCCGAGCGGTTCCTGGTCCGGAGTCGATAGCCTGTAGTCCTCCGCATCCGGGCCGAACAAGGAGTAGCCGTGTTGCTGCGCATGTCGTCGTTGTTTCTTCGCACCCTGCGGGACGACCCGGCAGACGCGGAAGTGCCGAGCCACAAGCTCCTCGTCCGCGCCGGCTACGTCCGCCGCGTGGCGCCCGGCATCTACTCGTGGCTGCCCCTCGGCAAGATGGTGATGGAGAGCGTCGCCCGCGTCGTCCGCGAGGAGATGAACCGCATGGGCGGCCAGGAGGTGCTCTTCCCCGCGCTGCTGCCCCGCGAGTACTACGAGGCGACCGGCCGCTGGACCGAGTACGGCGACCTGCTGTTCCGCCTCCATGACCGCAAGGGCGTCGACTACCTCCTCGGGCCCACCCACGAGGAGCTCTTCGCCGACATGGTGAAGGGCGAGTACAGCTCCTACAAGGACTACCCGGTCACGCTCTACCAGATCCAGACGAAGTACCGCGACGAGGCGCGGCCCCGCGCCGGCATCCTGCGCGGCCGCGAGTTCCTCATGAAGGACTCCTACTCCTTCGACCTGGACGACGACGGTCTCAAGCACTCCTACGAGCAGCACCGCGAGACCTACATCCGGATCTTCGACCGGCTCGGCATCGACTACAAGATCGTGTTCGCCACGTCCGGCGCGATGGGCGGCTCGGCCTCCGAGGAGTTCCTGGCGCCGACCCCCACCGGCGAGGACACGTTCGTCGCCTGCCACTCGTGCGGCTACGCGGCCAACGCCGAGGCCGTCACCACCACGCCGCCCCCCGCCCGCGCCGTCGAGGACCAGGAGCCGATGCGGGTCCTCGACACCCCCGGCACGCCGACCATCGACACGCTGGTCTCGTACGTCAACGAGCACCACGGCCTGTCCGTCACCGCCGCCGACACCCTCAAGAACGTCGTCGTCAAGGTGACCACCCCCGGCTCCGACAAGGTCGAGACCCTCGTCGTCGGCGTCCCCGGCGACCGCGAGGTCGACTTCAAGCGCCTGGAGGCGTCGCTGGCCCCCGGCGAGCCGGCGATCTTCGAGGCCGAGGACTTCGCCCGGCACCCCGGCCTCGTCCGCGGCTACATCGGTCCCCAGGTCCTGCGCGAGCTCGGCATCCGCTACCTCGTCGACCCGCGCGTCGTCACCGGCAGCTCCTGGGTGACCGGCGCCAACGAGCCCGGCAAGCACGCCGCCCACGTGGTGGCCGGTCGCGACTTCGTCCCCGACGGCACCATCGAGGCCGCCGAGGTGCGCGCCGGCGACCCCTGCCCCCGGTGCGGCTCCGAGCTGTCCATCGACCGCGGCATCGAGATCGGCCACATCTTCCAGCTCGGCCGCAAGTACGCCGACGCCGCCGGACTCGACGCGCTCGGCCCCGACGGCAAGCCCATCCGCGTCACCATGGGCTCCTACGGCATCGGCGTCTCCCGCGCCGTCGCCGTCATCGCCGAGCAGCTCCACGACCAGCTCGGCCTGGTGTGGCCGCGCGAGGTCGCCCCGGCCGACGTCCACATCGTCGGCACCGGCAAGGAGAACCAGATCGAGGCAGCCCTGGAGCTGGCCGCCGAGCTGGAGTCCCGCGGCCTGCGCGTCCTCGTGGACGACCGGGCCGGGGTGTCGCCCGGGGTGAAGTTCAAGGACGCGGAGCTGCTGGGCATGCCGACCATCGTCGTGGTGGGCCGAGGGCTCACCCAGGGCGTGGTGGAGCTGCGCGACCGGGTCTCGGGCGAGAAGTCGGAGATCCCGCTCGCCGAGGCCGCCGACCGCATCACGGCCGCCTGCACAGCCTGACCGTCCGTTCTCGGCCCCCGGCGCACGGGGGCCGACACATGGGCGGCCGCCGCAGGCTCAGCCGGTTGTGGGCCCAGCCGCCTGTGGACCCGGCCGCCTGTGGACCCGGCCGCCTGTGGACCCGGCCGCCTGTGGCCTAGCCGCCCGTGGGCGCGGACGGCGATGCCGGCGGGGAGACGGGCGAAGGGCCGGGGGAGGCGGGTGGCGCGGCGGCGGGCATGCCCGGGAACGCCGTCCCGATCGCCGGCCGGAACGCGTACGAGCGCGCCACCGCCTCCTGCATGGCCAGCGCCGCGTATTTGCGCAGCGCCGGGTCGTCGGCGGCGACCAGCTCCAGGTAGGCCGCCGTCACACCGGTCTCGACCTGCACGGCCAGGCGGACGGCGTCGGTGGGTGTGGACGGGACGAGGGGCAGCGAGTAGGACGGCTCTGCCTCGGCGGGCCGCCCGCCCCGGGCCGTGACGAACGCGCGCAACTGGTCACGGCGGGCACGGTGCGCGTCGAAGGCCCGCGTGGCCTTGGACCGCAGCGTCCCACTGGTGCGCGCACTGATCAGCCCGTACGCGAAGACGGCGGCGTGCTCGGCGGCCAGCGCCTTGCCGAGCCTCTCGGCGTCACCGCTCACGAGGACCTCCTGCTGCTCTCACGACCTCACGCTCTCACGAGCCTTCCCACACCCGCACCTCTCACGACCACCCGCACACGACGACGCCTCCACGCCTGCTCCGCCCGTTCCCGCTGGCTGCCGTGCGGTCACAGGGACCGCGGCAGGGCCAGAGCGTGGGCGGCCTCGCAGGCGCCGATGCTGGCGACCAGCTGGGCCATCGAGGGCGCGATCCCGGAGAGCGCACGGGCACGCCGGGCGGACGCCTTGCGTTCCAGCTCCCGCAGTGACGACAGCGACACCTTGGCCGCCGCACCCGCCGTGGGAGCCCCGGCCGTGGGAGCTCCCCCTGACGGACCTCCCGAGGAGGGCGCGCCCGGAGAGGACGGGGCGCCGGACGCCGGGGAGGCCGCCGCGGGGAAGCGGCGGCGCAGCTCCGCCAGATGCGCCTGGTGCCGGTCGCGGAACGGGGCCAGCGCGTTCGCCCCCTTGGCCATGAGCGCCGCGTACAGGCCGATCACATACTCCTTGTCGGCGATGAGCTGCCGCGCGAGGACCAGCTCCGGCGGCTCCTGGGCCGCCTCCGACGGTCCGGTGCCGCCGGACTCGCCGCTGCACCCCGTGAGCGCCACCGCGGCCGCTCCGCCCGCCAGCACGGCTCGCCGGGACAGGGAAGGGCGCACGGGAAGAGACCTCCAGAACGCGGATGTACGCAGCCCTCGGGGCCACGGCTGGACGTGAGGAGCCCTCCGGGCGGGACAGGACCTGAACGGCCCTCCGCACCGCGGACGGGACGTGAGTAGCCCTCCGGACTACGGACGCAAGAAGCATCGTACGGGCTCGCGCCCCTGCCCGCCGTCAGGCAAGGCCGCGAGGGCCGCCCTTTCTGACGTCCCGTCCGGCCTCCTGACGTCGCCGCCGAGTCTCCCGGACGTCTCCGCCACGTCCCGAAAGACGTCTCCACCCGTCTCCGGACGTCCTCCGTCTCCGGGGACGTCTCCCGGGACGTTCTCGCCCGCGCCCCTTCGGGGGACCCCGTGACATCGCCGGAGTGTCCGGCTCGTACGCTCAGCCCTACGTCTGGTGCGTCCACACCGACTGGCGCTCTTTGGACGCCCTCCTACAGATAGGGTGTCAACTGTCGTCGCTGGCTGAGCGGCCGGGCGACGGAGAGCCAGGAGAGCCAGAGGCGAGGTCCGCCCGGCTGCAACATGACAATAGGGGAGGTCGATATGGGCAGCGATTCACCCCGCGACCACCTGATGAAGCTCCTTGAGCCCGTCGTCGGCGCGGAGGGCCTCGACCTTGAGGACGTCACGGTCACGCAGGCGGGCAAGCGCCGCCTGCTGCGTGTGATCGTCGACCGCGACGGAGGGGTGAGCCTCGACGACATCGCCGACGTGAGCCAGGCCGTCTCAGCGGCCCTCGACGAGACCGACGCGATGGGCCCCGCGGCCTACACGCTCGAGGTCTCCTCGCCGGGCGTCGACCGCCCGCTGACGGAGCCGCGCCACTGGCGCCGCGCCGCCAGGCGGCTGGTGAAGGCGGAGCTGCGCGACGGCACCGTGCTGGAGGGCCGGGTGCGCTCGGCCGACGAGAGCGGCGTCGACCTCGACGTCGACGGCGATGTGCGCCGGCTCGACTATCAGGACCTGGCCCGCGGACGGGTGCAGGTGGAGTTCCGCCGGTTCGACGACGACGCGGACGACGCGTACGCGGACGTCGACGGCGACGAAGGCTAAGGGGGGAGCCTCGTGGACATCGACATGAGCGTCCTGCGCAGCCTGGAGAGGGAGAAGGACATCTCCTTCGACCTGGTCGTCAAGGCCATCGAGGACGCGCTGCTGATCGCGTATTTCCGCACGGAGGGCGCGGCGCCCAAGGCGCGCGCCCAGCTCGACCGCACCAGCGGGCACGTCACGATCTTGGCGGCCGAGCTGGACGAGGACGGCGAGATCGTCCGGGAGTACGACGACACACCGGGCAACTTCAGCCGGATCGCGGCGACCACCGCCAAGCAGGTCATCCTGCAGCAGCTGCGCGACGCCGAGGACGAGATCAACTTCGGCGAGTTCGCCAGCCGTGAGGGCGAGTTGGTCTCGGGCGTGATCCAGCAGGGCAAGGACCCGCGCGTGGTGCTGGTCGACCTCGGCAAGATCGAGGCCGTGCTGCCGCACAACGAGCAGGTGCCCGGCGAGGACTACGTGCACGGTGAGCGCCTGCGCGTCTACGTGGTGCAGGTGAAGAAGGGCCACAAGGGCCCTTCGGTCACCCTGTCGCGCACGCACCCGGGCCTGGTCAAGAAGCTTTTCGCGCTGGAGGTGCCGGAGATCGCCGACGGCACCGTGGAGATCGCCGCGGTCGCCCGCGAGGCCGGCCACCGCACGAAGATCGCCGTCAGGTCGCGCAAGCCCGGCGTCAACCCGAAGGGCGCGTGCATCGGCCCTATGGGGTCGCGGGTGCGCAACGTGATGACCGAGCTGCACGGTGAGAAGATCGACATCATCGACTGGTCGGAGGACCCCGGCGAGTTCGTCGGGAATGCCCTGTCACCCGCGCGTGTTTCCCACGTCGAGGTTCTCGATCTCGAAGGGCGAGTGGCGAGGGTGACCGTGCCTGACTACCAGCTTTCGCTGGCGATCGGCAAGGAAGGGCAGAATGCCCGGCTTGCCGCCAGGCTCACCGGATGGCGGATTGACATCCGTCCTGACACCCAGGCCGAGGATGCCGCCGGTTCCGTAGATGCGTCAACGCGGTAAGCTGGAATATGGTGGCCAGGCGGGCCCGCAGCGCACCTGTGTGGGTTGCAGGGTTCGCACGGCTAAGTCCGAGCTGCTCCGCTTGGTGCGGGTCGGGGACCATGTGGTCCTTGACCTGCGAGGACGGCTTCCGGGCCGAGGGGCTTCACTGCACCCGGCCATGAGTTGTCTGGAGCTTGCCGAGCGTCGCCGAGCGTTTCCGCGCGCGTTTCGCGTGCCGGGGCCGCTTGACGTCTCGCGTGTGCGAGTGCACCTGGACGGGGAGGACCCACGAAATGTCATGTAGGACGCCGAGTTGATGGGCGGAGTCAGATTGCTATGAGCGCCTGATGAGCACGCGGCGATGAAGACCACAAGGTAACGACGGTCCGGACGGCACAGCCAGCCTCCCGGGCCGAGTAAGGGAGTGCAGTGGCGAAGGTCCGGGTATACGAGCTCGCTAAGGAGTTCGGAGTCGAGAGCAAGGTCGTCATGGCCAAGCTCCAGGAGATGGGGGAGTTCGTCCGTTCGGCGTCCTCCACCATAGAGGCGCCGGTCGTCCGGCGGCTCACCGAAGCATTGGGCGTATCCAAGCCCTCCAGGGGCGGCGGATCGTCGTCCAGGCCGCAGCCGCCCAGGGCTGCCCCCCGGCCGGCCGAGAGCCAGGCCGGCAACGGCGCCGCCGAGGCGCCGGCCCCCACGGCCCCGCGTCCGGGTCCGGGCCCCAAGCCCGGTCCGCGTCCGGGCCCTGCGGGTCCCTCGGCCCCGTCGGCCCCCGCGAGTCCGGCGAGCCCCGCGGCAGGCACGCCTCGCCCGCCGGTGGCCATGCCTCACGAGCAGCAGCAGCGGCAGCCCGAGGCCGCGCGCGGCGAGACGTCCGCCGCACCGCAGGCGCGCTTCGAGTCCGGATCGGGCACGCGCCCGACGCCGGGTCCCCGTCCGGGCCCCGCGGCTCGTCCCGGCCCCAAGCCGGGCCCCGCGCCCCGTCCGGGTGCCTCCGGCGGCGGCGCCCCCGGCGGTGCTCCGCGTCCCGGCGCCCCGGCCGGCTCCTCCGGTGGCGGTCCGCGCCCCGGCCCCGGTCCCAAGCCGGGCCCGCGTGGTCCCCGTCCGGGCAACAACCCGTTCTCGTCCAACGCCAGCGGCATGGGCCAGTCCCGTCCGCCGCGTCCGGGCGGCCAGCGTGACAGTGGCGGTCCCGGTCAGCGTGAGCGTCGTGACGGTCCGCCGCGCGACGGAGCGATGCCGCGTCCGCCGCAGAGCCGTGAGGGCGGCAGGCCCGCGCCCGGCGGCCCGCGTCCGGGTCCGCCCGGCGCCGCGGGTCCGCGTCCCGGCCCCGGTGCCGGTGGTCCGCGTCCTGGTGGACCGCGTCCCAACCCGATGATGATGCCGCAGGGCCGGCCCGCCGGTCCCGGTGGTGGCGGCGGCGGTGGCCGTCCGGGTGGCGGCCCCGGTGGCCGTCCCGGTGGCGGCGGTGGC
>NZ_JALHBK010000055.1:0-15158 GCF_031570565.1 Nonomuraea sp. 3-1Str | reverse complement strand
GGAGCCACACCAAGCCTCCCGCCGGACGGGCGCCGCTGCTCGAAGGAGAACCATGCCCCTGCTCGTCAACCTGGCCGGCCGTGACTTCGCGGTCGAACTCACCGGTTCCGAGCCCCCGACGCCCGTCCCCGGCGGTCTCGTTCTGCCGCCTGGCCGGGTCGCGATCCTGCACGGCCCCGCCCCCGCCCTCCGCCCCGGCCCCTTCCCCAGCCACCGGCACGTCGCCACACGGCCCGCGACCGCCCGCCCCGGGCCCGGGCGCCACGGCCCCGGGCGCGTTCCAGCAGCCGCCGCCGCGCGGCGGCGACACCGCCGTCTACGACGCGGTGCCGGGCGACGGGCGTGACAGCGGCTCCAACCGGCGGCTGTTCCTCCAGCTCGGCGCGGCCGTGGCCGTGATCGCCGCCGTCACCGTCGCGTTCGTGGTGTGGGGCGGCTCCGAGGACACGCCCACCGCCGCCCCCACCCCGACCCCGGCCGCCACGGTCGAGACGCTCCCCGCGATCCCCACCCCCGAGCCGACCACGTCCCCGTCGAGCACGCCCAAGGTGGTCATCCCGTCGGGCCGGCCCACCGCCCTCCGGGAGACCGCGCAGCCCAAGGCCACGCTGACCAGCGGCGTCGTCCCGCCGGGCGGATGGTCGGCGTGGCTGTGGGCCTTCGACAACGCCCTGACGGCCCAGCGGGCCGTCGGCGACGTGAACCCGCGCGTCGCCGACGACGCCCGCAAGAAGCTCAGGAAGGCGGCCAAGAGCTTCGAGCGGGGCCGCGACGACGCCGGCCGCGACCAGATCAGGAAGGTCATGGCCGAGCTGAGGCAGGCCCAGGCCAGGGGCGAGGTGCCGTCCTCCGGCCCGCTGCCCGACTTCATGGGGGACTGGCGGCTCTGACGTACATTGACGCCATGACGATCCACTCCGGGCGGCGGGCCAGACTGGCCGAGGCCCTGCCCGCCCGCGGCGTCGAAGCCCTCCTGGTCACCTCCCGCGTCAACGTCCGCTACCTCACCGGCCTCGACAGCTCCAACGCCGCCGTGCTCGTCGGGGCGGACGGCTCGGCGCTGCTGGCCACCGACAACCGGTACGTGGAGCGGGCGCGGACCCTGGACGTGCCCGTCGTCGAGGCCACCGACGTGGCCGGCGCGCTGGCCGTGCCCGGAGCGGGCGTCGAGGCCGCGAGCATGAGCATCGCCACGTACAGGTCGCTCCTCGACCGCCTGGGCGGCTCCGGCGAGGTGCTCGTCCCCCTGGAGCCGGTCGTGGAGACGCTGCGCGCCGTCAAGGACGAGGACGAGCTGGAGCTCCTGCGGACGGCCTGCGCCATCACCGACCAGGCCTTCGCCGACGTCTGCCGCGCCATCGCACCCGGCCTGACCGAGCGCGAGGTGGCCCACCTCCTGGAGGCCCGCATGGCCGAGCTCGGCGCCGCCCGGCCCGCCTTCGACTCGATCGTCGCGGCCGGCGAGAACGGCTCCGTGCCCCACCACATCCCCACCACCAGGCCGCTGCGGGCCGGCGACCTCGTCACCCTCGACTTCGGCGCCCAGTACGAGGGCTACCACGCCGACATGACCCGTACCGTTAGCCTCGGCGAGCCCGCCGCGTGGCAGCGGGAGCTGTACGACCTCGTCGCCGACGCCCAGCGCGCCGGCCGGGAGGCGCTCAAGCCCGGCGCCGACGTCCGGCAGGTGGACGCAGCGGCCCGCTCCGTCATCGAGGCGGCCGGCCACGGCGGCCACTTCCGGCACGGCCTGGGCCACGGCGTCGGCCTGGCGATCCACGAGGAGCCGTTCCTGGGCCCTTCGCGGACCGGTAGACTAGAGGATCGAGTTCCGATCACCGTCGAGCCGGGGGTCTACCTTCCCGGTCAGGGCGGCGTTCGCATCGAGGACACCCTCGTGACACGTGAGGGCGAGCCGGAACTCCTCACGAAGACGACCAAGGAGCTGCTCGTCCTTTAGAGCGGCCGCACGCGGGAGAGAACGAGTGGCGACGACCAACGACCTCAAGAACGGCATGGTGCTGAAGCTCGACGGCGGGGACCTGTGGGCCGTCGTGGAGTTCCAGCACGTCAAGCCGGGCAAGGGCGGTGCGTTCGTGCGCACCAAGCTCAAGAACGTGCTGTCCGGCAAGGTCGTCGACAAGACCTTCAACGCCGGCGTGAAGGTCGACGTGGCCAACGTCGACAAGCGCGAGATGCAGTACTCCTACCGGGACGGCGACGACTTCGTCTTCATGGACACCGAGACCTACGACATGGTCAACGTGCCCGCCGGCACGGTCGGCGACGCGGCCAACTACATGCTGGAGAACACGCTGGCCACGGTCGCCTTCAACGAGGGCGCCGCCCTCTACGTCGACCTGCCCGCCGCGGCGGAGCTGACCATCGCCAGCACCGAGCCCGGTCTGCAGGGCGACCGCTCCACCGGCGGCACCAAGCCCGCCACGCTGGAGACCGGCGCCGAGATCAAGGTGCCGCTGTTCATCACGACCGGCGAGAAGGTCAAGGTCGACACCCGCAGCGGCGAATACCTCGGCCGGGCCTGAGGTGTCGGCACGAGGCAAGGCACGCAGGCGCGCGCTGGACATCCTCTTCGAGTCGGAGATCCGCGGCGAGGATCCCCTCAAGATCCTCGCCGAGCGGGTGGAGCGGCAGGAGCCGCCGGTCAACGAGTACACCTCGGCCCTGGTCGAGGGCGTCGCCCGCCACCAGGCCCGCATCGACGAGCTGATCACCACCTACTCCGAGGGCTGGACCCTGGAGCGCATGCCCGCCGTCGACCGCAACCTCCTGCGCGGCGGCACCTACGAGCTGCTCTGGATGCCCGACGTGCCCGAGGGCGTGGTCATCAGCGAGTGGGTCCACCTGGCCGGTGAGCTGTCGACGGACGAGTCGCCGTCGTTCGTCAACGGGCTGCTGGCCCGCTTCAAGCAGCTCAAGCCCAGCCTGACCCTCTAGGGCCCGCCCGATCACGAGTTGACCTTGACGCGACGTCAACGTGTCTCATAGGGGTCATGAGGATCGGCGAACTGGCCGCGCTGGTCGGGGTGTCCACCCGGACCGTGCGCCACTATCACCACATCGGCCTGCTCCCCGAGCCGGCGCGGCAGGCCAACGGCTACCGCGAGTACCGGCTCGCGGACGCGGTGAGCCTGGCCCGCATCCGGCAGCTCGCCCGGCTGGGGCTCTCCCTCGACGAGCTGCGCGACGCGCTGGCCGGCGACGACGGCCGCGACCTGCGCGAGGTGCTCCGGGAACTGGACGCCGACCTCGTCAGGGAGCAGGAGGCGATCGCGGCCAAGCGCGCACGCCTGGCCGCGCTGCGCGCCCGCGCCGACGAGGGGTCCGGCGCCCTCATGTCGGCGGGCCTGGCGGAGGTGCTGCGCGGCCTGTCCCTCGACGGATCGCCCGTCGCCGAGCTTGACCGCCAGATGCTGACGCTGGCGAGCGCCATGGGCGGCCCGGAGGGCGAGAACGCGGTGGTCGACCTGATGCGGCCCCTCACCGAGCCGGACACGCTCGCCGGCGGGCTCGACCTCTACCGGCGGCTCGACGACCTCGCCGACGCCGACCCGGGCGACCCCAGGGTGGCCGGGCTCGCCGCCGACCTGGCCGGGCACATCCCCGACGCGATGGCCTCGGCCATGATCGAGAACAGTCGAGAACCGGCGGCGGGCGGCTCGCCGGTGACGGACGGCGACCGGTGGCTGGAGACACTCGCGGGGGAGATGGCACCCGCGCAGGCCGAGGTGCTGCGGCTGCTCATGGAGCGGCTGCGCGAGCGGACGTCATGCTGAGGCCCAGGGGGAGCGGGCGCCGTGGTGAGAGCCGTGCCGTGGTGAGGCCGCGTCACGGTGATGGCTTTGCGACGGCGTGGGCTCTGCCGTGGTGAGGCTCGCACGCGCCGCCCTCTACGCCGTCGTGCCCGCCGAGTGCCTGCTGGCCGTGCTGCTCGTGTGGGGGGTCCGTCCGCCGGTTGCCCTGCTCGCGGGCGCGGAGGGGGCCGCCGCGCTGGTGTTCACGCTGGAGGCTGTCGTCGCCGGCCGGCTGTTCCTGGCCGCGCGCCGGGAGGGCTCGGGCCGGCGGGCCGCGCTGTCGGCCACCGCCGACGCCCTGATGCCGCCGGTGGTGCGCAGGCTGGTGGAGTTCGAGGTGCGGGGGGTCGCCGCTCTCGTCGTGTTCGTGGTGCGGCGCGGCCGGCCCCGGGTGCCGCCGGGCGCCGTCGCGGTCCCGTACGCGGGGGAGCAGGCGGCGACCCTGCTCGTCCTCGTCTTCGCGATGGCCGTGGAGACGGTCGTGGTGCACCTGCTGCTCGTCTCCCTCGGGGTGCCTGCCGCGATCCACCTGCCGGTGCTCCTGCTGGACGTGTACGGGGTGCTGTTCGTCCTGGCCCTGGCCGCCTCCTCCGCGCTGCGGCCGCACCTGGTGCGCGAGGACGAGGTGCGCGTCCGGTACGGCGAGTACCTCGACGTCCGCATTCCGCGCGAGCTGATCGCCTCGGTCGTGGTGGCGCGCTCGTACGACGAGAAGGGCATGGCCATGGTGGTGGACGGGCGGCTGCGGGTGGCGGTGTCGTCCCAGACCAACGTGGCCGTCGAGCTGACCGCCCCGGTCACCGTGGTGCGCCCGCTCGGCGGCCGCGCCGAGGTCACGTCCGTGCGGTTCTTCGCCGCCGACCCCGCCGCCGTGGTCCGCGCCCTGCGCCCGGCCCCGGCGCCATGACGGACCGAACCCGTCCCCGCCCACCGCACCCGGCCCGTCGGCCGGGCCGTGACGGTCCGTGCCCATGGCACCCACGGCACCCGTGGCAGCACGTGGGAGGCGTGGGACGGCGTAGGCTGGGGCGGGTCGGAGGAGCGAGAAGGAGGCGAGCCGAGGTTGCGTGCTGAAGGCGTCACGAGGCCCCCGGCGGTGCGGACCGCCGTCGTCTGGGACGCGTTGCTGGCCGAGCTGGCCCGGCTGGGAGAGGCCACCGGGCGCGACCGGCTCGACATCGTCGACGCCGGCGGCGGCACCGGAGGGTTCGCCGTGCCGATGGCCGAGCTGGGCCACACCGTCACGGTCGTCGACCCGAGCCCCGACTCGCTGGCCGCGCTGGAGCGCCGGGCCAAGGAGAAGGGCGTCGGCGTGCGGGGGCTGCAGGGCGACGCGGCCGACCTGGCCGACCTGCTCGACCGCGACGGTGCCGACCTGGTGCTGTGCCACAGCGTGCTGGAGTACGTCGACGACCCGATCGGCGCGATGACCGCCGTCGCGGGGCTCCTGCGCCGGGGCGGCGCGGTGAGCGTGCTGACGGCCAACCCGGTGGCGGCCGCCCTGCACCGCGCGCTGGCCGGCCATTTCGACGAGGCCCGTACGGCGCTCGCCGACCCCGAGGGCCGCTGGGGCGACCGCGACCCCACCCCGCGCCGCTACACCGCCGAGGCCCTGTCCGAGCTGCTGGCGGCGACCGGCTTCGCGGTGGGGGCCGTGCACGGCGTGCGGGTCTTCGCCGACCTGGTGCCCAGCCGGCTGGTCGACGGCGAGCCCGGCGCGGCCGAGGCGCTGGTGGCGCTGGAGCAGGCCGCCGCGGGCCACCCCGTCCTGCGCGACATCGCCACGCAGCTGCACGTTCTCGCCCGGCGGAGCTGAACCCGCCGGGCGTTCGCACTCGTGTTCGGATAGAATCGAGGACGTGTCCCGCAAGCAGATCACCGGCATCGGCCCCGCTCCGCGGACCGGGGTCGATGACAGCGGCTGCCCGATCCTGCACGTCGACATGGACGCGTTCTTCGCGAGCGTCGAGCTGCTGGAGCGGCCGGAGCTGCGCGGCCGCCCGGTGATCGTCGGCTCGCCCGCCGGCCGGGGCGTGGTGCTCAGTGCCACCTACGAGGCCAGGGCGTACGGCGTGCACTCGGCGATGCCCATGAGCAGGGCCCGCCGGATGTGCCCGCAGGCCACGATCATCCCGCCGAGCCACGGGAAGTACTCCGAGGTGTCCCGGGGCGTCATGGAGATCTTCCACGCGATCACCCCGCTGGTCGAGCCGATCGCCTCCGACGAGGCGTTCCTCGACGTCGGCGGCGCCAGGCGCCGGCTGGGCCCGCCCGCGCGGATCGCCGCGATGATCCGCGAGCAGGTCCGTGACCGCTACGGCATCACGTGCTCGGTGGGGGTGGCGAGCAGCAAGTTCGTCGCCAAGCTCGCCTCCAAGCAGTGCAAGCCCGACGGTCTGCTCGTGGTGCCCGAGGCCGAGGTGGTGGCGTTCCTGCACCCCCTGCCCGTCTCGGCGCTGTGGGGCGTCGGCGAGCGCACGGAGCGGGCGCTCGTACGGCTGGGCATCCGCACGGTGGGCGACCTGGCCCGGGTGCCGCCCGCCACGCTCCGGCGCGAGCTGGGGCAGGCCGCCGGCGGCCACCTGGCCGAGCTGGCGTGGGGCCGCGACGAGCGGCCCGTCACCGCCCACGCGCCCGACAAGAGCATCGGCAACGAGGAGACGTTCGCCGCCGACGTGGACGACCCCGAGGCGATCAGGCGGGAGCTGCTACGCCTGTCGGAGCGCGTGGCGGGCAGGATGCGGGCGGCCGGGCACGTGGGCCGGACGGTGAGCGTGAAGCTGCGCCGGGCCGACTTCACCACCATCACCCGCTCGCGCACCCTCAAGGAGCCGACCGACGTGGCCCAGGAAATCTATGCCACGGCCTGCGAGCTGTTCGAGGCGGCAGGGCTGGAGCGGGTGCGCCTTCGCCTCGTCGGTGTCAGGATGGAGAACCTCAGGCCGGCCGACTCCGCGGCGCGGCAGCTCAGCCTCGGCGAGCGGGAGACGGGATGGCGGGAGGCCGAACGCGCGATGGACAAGGCGATCCGCAGATTCGGGCCGGATGCGGTGCTCCCGGCGTCGCTTGTGCGCGGAAGACTTGATGAAATGGAAGCATGACGCCATGTCGGGACCTGGGGGGAGTGTGGGGAGTGGTGCCTAGATGACCCACAATGGAGCTATGACGTCACCTCCGGTTTGGTCTGCGTTGGACGTTTGCTTTCGCCTACGTCTACAGCCTCGTATTCTGGGGATAACCGACCGCGAGGTCCGGACACCCCGTGTCGTCCGTTGCCGTCTTCCCCGTAATGGGGCCGTCCTTGGGAGGCGCCGTGCCGCTCTCTGAGCACGAGCAGCGCTTGCTCGACCAGATCGAGCAGGCACTCTACGCCGAGGATCCGAAGTGGGCCAACACCGTCAGGATCAGTGACCCCCGCAGCCATTACAAGCGCCGCCTGATCAAGGCCTCCGTCGGCTTTGCCCTCGGTGTCGTGCTCCTCATGGTGGGTGTGGTGATCAACCTGATTCCGCTCGGCGTCGGCGGTTTCGTGGTCATGCTCGCCGCGTGTCTGTGGGGCCTGTCCAGCTGGAAACGCATGAACGGGTTCGTGGACACCGCCACCGGCTCCGTTCCCGCCCCGGGTAAGCCGGCGGCGCGGCGCGGTGGCCGGGGCACGTTCATGGAGCGTATGGAAGAGCGCTGGCGCCGCCGTCACGACGAGCGCTGACCCCTCCCATCGGGCCAGACCCGGCGTCCCCGCCGGGCCGCACGGCCCAGGCCCGGCACCGCCGGGCCACCTCGCCCCCACGCGCGCCCGCCGACGGCTTTACCCCGGGCGCGCCCGCTCACTCACTCCTCACGCGCGTCCGCCGCAGGCTCACCCCCGGCAGCGCTCGCCGACGGATCGCCTCCGCGTGCTCGTGCGGCCGCCCCCCAAGGGAACGACCGCACGATCCCGCCACGGCACCCGGCCGGCGAATCACCACCCCGCGCCGGTCACCCCGGGCCGGTCACCCCGGGCCGGTCACCACGGGCCGGTCACCACGGGCCGGTCACCACGGGCCGCCTCCCGTCACGAGCCCTTCTCGGCCGCCGTCCTCCGCAGTCGCAGGTTCTCCAGCCGGTCGAACCCGTCCAGCAGCCGCTCGCCCATGAGCCGCATCCTGCGCAGCGTCGAGGGCGGCAGCAGCAGCGCCCGCAGCCGCCTGCCGCGCGACGCCGTCGCCGCGAGAGCCTTCCGCACCGTGCGCAGGTCCTGCCGCACCGGGCCGATCTCGCCGGGCGAGCGGGCGAACAGCGACCGCTCCACCGCCGACGCGATGGCCGTGATGGCCGCCGCCGAGCCGGCGTCGAACTCGTACCGCTCGGCCAGCCTGCGCGCCAGCGCCCGCGGCGTCTCGCTGGTGCCGCGCTCCAGCCCGTAGTCCAGCAGCAGGTCGTCGAGCTCGGCCCAGACGGCCGCGACGGACGGCAGCCGCCCGCTCCCGGCCCTCGCGCCCGCGCTCATGCCCGTCCCCGCTGCCGCACCCGTTCCGGCGCCGGCTCCCGTACCGGAGTCCGCGCGCGGCGATCCGTCCGGGGCGCCGCCCGCGCGACCCAGGCGGCGCAGCCGCCGCCCGCGGGCGAGCAGCCGCAGCCCGGCCGGCACGAGCAGGAGCAGCAGGAGCACGCCCGCGCCGATGCCCAGCTGGGCGGCCAGCGGCGTCGACTCCTCCGCCGGCAGCATGCCCGTCTGCAGGGTGGCCTCGCGGTCCAGCTGGCGCGGGTTCTGCCGGGCCTGCGGCGACAGGGGCTCGTCGGCGGAGCTGCTCGTCGCGCCGGGCGACGGCGTGGAGCTGTCACCCACCGGGTCCGGCGGCGGCACCGTGTACGCGGGGACGCGGGCGCTGCCCTGACCCAGCGAGCCGGCCGGCGTCGGCTCGAACGGCAGCCAGCCCACGCCCTCGAAGTACAGCTCGGGCCAGGAATGGGAGTCGTTCGTCCCGACCGTCCAGCGGTCGCCGATCTTCGTACCGCCGGTGTAGCCGATCGCCACCCGCGCCGGGATGCCCGTCAGCCTGGCCAGCACCGCCATCGACATGGCGAACTGCTCACAGTACCCGGCCCGGCTGTGCAGCAGGAAGTCCTCCAGCGCCGAGTTGCCGTGCCCCTGGGTCTGCAGGCTGTAGGTGAAGTTCCCGGTCTTGGTGAAGAACTCCTGCAGCTTGACCGCCGCGTCGTAGTGGGTGCGGGCGCCCTTCGTGATCTCCTGGGCCAGCTCCCGGATCTTGGGGGGCAGGTTGTCCGGCAGCCGCAGGTAGCGGGCGTCGACCCCGGCCGTCGACCGCGGCAGTGACCGGAGCAGGGCGCTGGTCGGCACCGGCTCGCTGCTGCTCACCTTGTACTCCAGACCCGCGGCGGCCTCCTCCCTGGTCGAGAAGACCATGAGGGTGTCCACGTCGGCCCGCCAGTCGCCGTCCACGCGGACCTGCCTCGGCGGGTACGGCAGCGGCAGGAACGACAGCTTCGCGATCTCGTCGCTGATCTGGATGTCGCTCACCACGTTGGCGACCGGCACGCCCCGTTGGAGGCCGGGCGGCGGCGGGAGCGGGCCGTTCTCGGTCCGGTTGTCCGGCGAGCCCTCCGGATCGGTCATGCCGAACTGCTCGCCGTCGAACGTGTCGAGCGCATAGATCCGCAGGTAGCGAGGCTTGTCGTCGCTGTTGGTGTACGACAGCACGACCCGCTGCTCGGGCAGGTTCAACTGGCCTCTCAGGCTCGCGATCGGGTTCGCGATGCTGATCGAGTTGCCGGCGCCCGGGCCCCTGCCGCCCACGCCGAACGTGAAGAACGACACCGGCTCCATCACCGGCAGCGCGGCCGGCACCAGGACGGCGATCACCACCGCGGCGAACCCGATCCGCTTGCCCGACAGCCGCAGCCCCCGCGTGTCGGCGGTCTCCCGCACGCGGACCGCGGCCTGGGCCGGGGCCTGGGGGGCGGCCGCGCGGGTGGTGCGGCGCACCAGCACCGCCCGCCCCCAGTGGCCCACCCGCTCCCGGCCGTCGGCCATGAGCAGCCCCAGGAACCCGGACGCGGCGATCACGAACGCCGGCCAGCCGATCGGGTCGGACAGGATCGTCGCGGGCACCGTGACCAGCGCCAGCAGCGGCAGCCCGGCCAGCGCCGCCCGCCGCGTCCGCGCCGCCAGCAGGTCCACCAGGAGCGCGATCAGCCCCACGCCGCCGCAGGTCAGCAGCGTGATGGCGGTGTTGGCGGGCACCGGCGCGGCGAAGCGCTGGATGTCGTCCCACCCGGCCGCGAGCAGCCGGGCCAGCTCCACCGCCGACGCCCTGGTCGGCAGGACCAGCGCCCACGCCTTGTCCGCGGCGAACGACGCGGTCAGGTAGATCCACAGCGCGAGCAGGCTCACCAGCGTCGCCGCCCACGCGGGCAGCGACAGCCGGCCGCTCAGCAGGCTCGCGGCCAGGACCGCGAGCACCGCGCCCAGCGTCCCCCAGAACCACGAACCGCCCTCGAACAGCGGATAGAGCAGGATCGAGGAGCAGAACGTGGCCACCGCTGCGGCGACCGACAACCTCATGCCGCACCTCCCGCCGGACTGAACGCGTATCTGCCGCGGTTGGCGGCGGCCTGCCAGACGGAGGCGATCGACGTGCCCGCGGGCAGTCGCACGATGCGCCAGCCGTAGCCGGTCAGCACGGTCTCCACCGCGTGGTAGTCCTCGTCCGAGCCGGACTCGCTCCCGTCCCAGGTGTTCACGTCGAGCAGCACCGCCACCCCCGTGATGCCGCTGTGCCGCACCCGTCCCAGCTCCCTGGCCTCCTCCGGGTCGAGGGACCCGAGCACGGCCACGACCAGCCCGTCGCCGCCGCCCTGCCGCAGTGCCGAGACCGCCATGTCCAGGGAGCGGACCGGGCTCTGCCGTACCACGGCCAGCGTGTCCAGCAGCGACCAGCTCAGGCCCGCGTCCGTCAGGTGCTCGGCGCCCTGGTCGGTGACCAGGCGCAGGCCGAGGCCCTCGCGGGCGAGGTGCACGCCGATGGAGGCCGCGGCCGAGACCGCCACCTCGAACGACGAGCGCGGCCCCTCGCCGCGGTGGGCGTGGCGGCGGGTGTCCAGCAGGAGCGCGCCGCGGCTCTGCCACTGCTGCTCCTCGCGCCGCACCATCAGCTCGCCGCGCCGGGCCGTGGACCGCCAGTGGACGCGCCGCAGGTCGTCGCCCTGCCGGTACTCGCGCGGCGCCACGTCGTCGTCGCCGGCCGCGGCCACGCTCCTCGTGCGGCTGTCGCCGCCGCCCGTCCACTCGCCGGACAGCCGTACGTGCGGCAGCGCCACGACCTGCGGCGTCACCACGAGCGTGTCGGCGATCGTGAACGCGCGCGACAGCTCCACCAGCCCGAACGGGTCGGCGATGCGCACCGACAGCGGCCCGATCGTGTAACGGCCGCGCAGGTCGGAGCGGACCCGGTAGTCGATCTCGCGGATGCCGCGGGCCTCGACCTTGTCCAGGACGAACCGGGGCCGCACGCCCAGCGCGTACGGCACCGTGTCCTCGATGAGCAGCAGGCCGGTGGGCAGGCGGGTGACGTTCTCCAGGCGCAGGGTCACGGTGGCCTCCCCGCCCACCTCGGCCCTGGCCGGGTCCAGCCGTCTGGCGCAGCTCAGCCGGTACCGGGTGCGCGCCACCACCATCGCGGCCAGCAGCGGCAGCGCCGCCACCAGCACCCCGATCCTGAACAGGTCGTTCTCGCCCAGCAGAACCGCCATCACCAGCGCCGCGACACCGGAGGCGAGGAACGACCGGCCCCGCGCGGTCAGCGCCCGCAGCCCCGTCCTCACGAGGCGCTGGTCTCCGGCACGGGCACGCGCCTGACGAGGTCGGTCACCACCTGCTCCGGATGACGGCGCTGGCCCTGGGCCTCGACGCTCGGCAGCAGCCGGTGCGCCAGCACGGGCACGGCCAGGTCCTGCAGGTCGTCCGGGATGACGTAGTCGCGGCCGGCGAGCGCGGCGTGTGCCCTGGCCGCGCGGACGAGCTGCAACGTCGAGCGGGGCGAGGCGCCGAGCCGCAGGTCGGGGGAGTGACGGGTGGCGACGACCAGGTCGATCGCGTACTTCTTGACCGGCTGCGACACGTACACCCCGCGCACCGCCTCGATCAGCGCCCGCACCTCGGCGGTGGTCGCGACCGGCTCCAGCTTGTCCAGCGGGGAGGCGCCGCCGTGGACGTCGAGCATCTCCAGCTCTGCGCGCGGCTCCGGGTATCCCATCGCGACGCGCGCGGTGAAGCGGTCGCGCTGCGCCTCGGGCAGGGGATAGGTGCCCTCCATCTCGATGGGGTTCTGCGTGGCGATCACCATGAAGGGGCTGTCGAGCCGGTACGTCACGCCGTCGACCGTGACCTGGTGCTCCTCCATGCATTCGAGGAGGGCCGACTGCGTCTTGGGCGAGGCCCGGTTGATCTCGTCCCCGACCACGATGTTGGCGAAGACGGGGCCGGGCTTGAACTCGAACTCGCGGGTCTGCTGGTTGTAGGCGCTGACGCCGGTGATGTCGCTGGGCAGAAGGTCGGGGGTGAACTGCACCCGGCGCACCGGGCAGTCGATGGAGCGCGCCAGCGCCTTGGCCAGCATGGTCTTGCCGACGCCGGGGACGTCCTCGATCAGCAGATGACCCTCGGCCAGCAGCACGGTGAGGGTCAGCCGGACGGCGTCGCTCTTGCCTTCGACGACCGACTCGATGGCCTCGCGGATCCGGTGCGCGGTGGAGACCAGCTCTTCGAGCTGGTGAGGGACGTCATGGGTAACTGCCACCAGGCCTCCATGAGAAGAAGTGCGACGGTCGTCCCGGCCGGCGGCGGAGCCATTGCGGGAGCCATGCCGTTCCTTTTCCATTGTGTGTACGACCCTACGATGCTGCGGGTTCTGGGGCGACATTTGCCGATTTTCCAGAGAACTTGGACAGTGTCCTGTTCTCGTGCCATAGCCGTGCGAATCCGGTGACATCGGGGCTACCATGCGCGCCCCACTTTCCTCCACGCATGTGGCTCCGCGCGCTTGTTCCGTTCTGCGGCGGCCTTTCCCGCCCCCTCGACACGCCCGCCACGGCCGGCGCGCCCCTCGCGCCCCCCACCGCACTCCACCTCTCTGACCTGCGAAAACGCGAGCCGATCGGCCCGCGACATGGGGTTGAATCAGTTGACGGTGGGGAGAAGTGGAGTATGGTGGTGCGCAGTGGAGGGCCGGTGCGCCAGCGTCGAGCGCTTCACTAGGCACGGGAGGTGGAGCCGATGTTCCTCGGCACCCATCAACCGCGTCTGGACGACAAGGGACGGCTGTTCCTGCCGGCTAAGTACCGTGAGGAGCTGGCGGAGGGTCTTGTGATCACCAAAGGCCAGGAGCGATGCCTCTACGTTTTTCCCGTGGAGGAGTTCCAGCGCATAACCGAGGCTCTCAGTACCGCCCCGGTCACCGCCAAGGCGGTGCGTGACTACAGCCGCGTCTTCTTCGCCAGCGCGTCCGACGAGACCCCCGACAAGCAGGGCCGCATCACCATCCCGCAGAGCCTGCGCCAGTACGCCGGCCTGCAACGCGACTGCGTCGTCATCGGGGCCAACACCCGGTTGGAGATCTGGGACGCGCAGGCGTGGGACACCTACCTCAACGCACAGGAGCAGGCGTTCGCCGATCTGTCGGAGGAGGTGCTGCCAGGGATCTTGTAGAAGTCACGGTTGATCCGTCGGCGATGTCGTTCGGCGAGGTCTCCACCCGCAACCACTGCCGGCCAGCTGATGCACCTTCCCCGGTGTCAGATGGCGGGCTTCCACGAAGAGGGTGCGGATGGGGACCTGGCCGGGCGGCACCGGGTGGGGACCCAGGCAAGGCCGATAGGATCGCCGACCGCGTCATCCGCGAGCAAAGGACGCGAGAGGGGGGTTGGAGATGCACGACGCCACAGGTACGGGTGGTCACGTTCCGGTCATGCTCGACCGCGTACTGGAGCTGCTGGCTCCGGCGCTGGGCGGTGAGCGGCCCGTCGTCGTCGACGCCAACCTCGGCCTCGGTGGCCACTCGGAGGCCCTGCTCGCCGCCTATCCCGCACTTCACCTGATCGGCATCGACCGCGACCCGTTCGCGATCGACTTCTCCACGCGCAGGCTCGCCCCGTACGCGGAACGGACCACCCTGGTCCACGCCTCCTCCGACCAGCTCGCCGAGGTGCTCGCCGCCACCGGCCCCGCCCTCGGCCGCGCCACGGTCGACGGTGTGCTGTTCGACCTGGGGGTCTCCTCACCGCAGCTGGACGAGGCCGGGCGCGGGTTCGCGTACTCCTATGACGCCCCGCTGGACATGCGGATGGACACCGAGCAGGAGCTCACGGCGGAGAAGGTGGTCAATACCTACTCAGCCGGGGACCTAATCCGCATCCTCCGCGATTACGGCGAGGAACGGTTCGCACCGCGTGTCGCTGGCCTAATTGTCAAGGAAAGGGCCAAGGAGGCCATAACGTCGACGAAGCGGCTTGCGGAGATCGTTCGTCAAGCGATTCCCGCCGCTACCCGGCGCACCGGTGGCAACCCCGCCAAAAGGACTTTCCAAGCGCTGCGCATCGAGGTCAACGCGGAGCTCGCCGCCCTGGAGGCGGCGCTGCCCGCGGCCCTCGACGCGCTGGCACTCGGTGGGCGAGTCGTCGTGCTCTCCTACCACTCCCTGGAGGACCGGCTCACCAAGCAGGTCCTCACGGCGCGAACCAGGGACACCAGCCCTCCCGGGCTCCCCGTCCCGCTGCCGGCACACCAGCCGCGGTTCCGCCTGGTGACGAGGGGGGCCGAGCTCCCCGGCGAAGAAGAGCTCGCCCGCAACCCGCGGGCGGCCTCGGCCCGGCTTCGGGCGGCAGAGAGGATCCGTGTTGACGACCACGACTGAGCAGGAGACCAGGCGGCGCGCCTCCGCCCGCGGCACCGTGCTCGAGCCCGGCGCGCCCGAGACGGCCGCGGCCGGCACCGCCGTGCCCGGCGCGCCCGCGTCCGACCTCGGCCCGTCCGGCCGTGGGGCGTCCGGTTCCGGCTCGGCCGCCTCCGGTGAGGCCGCCGCGGGCACCGCCATGCCCGAGATCACGCTGCCCGACCTCACGCCGCCCGAGCCCAAGCCCGGCACGTCCAGGCCGGGCGGGGCCAGGCCAGGCTCCACGCGCGGGGGCGTCAAGGGCGGTGCCGCGAGCAGGCGCAGGCCCGCCCCTCCGCAGCAGCCGAAGAGCGGCACCCGCACGCTCACCGGCCCGGGAGGCACGGGCCAGGCAGGCATGGCGGCGGGAGGCACGGCCCCGGCCGCGCCGCCCGCCCGGCCGTCCGGCGAGCCG
>NZ_JALHBK010000054.1:0-15672 GCF_031570565.1 Nonomuraea sp. 3-1Str | reverse complement strand
CCGGATCATGGCCAGGCACGTCCCGCTGCTCATCGTGGTCGTGCTGCTGCCGTACGCCACGGGGCTGATCGGCGAGTCGGCGGGCAACCCGCTGACCGTCTGCCTGTTCGCCGGCGCGGTGGCGGCGTCCGACGGCGCGCATCCGCCGCTGGGCGGCTGGCCCGATCTGCGGGCGCTGCCCGCGGCGGATCGGCCGGGGGCCCGGCTCGCCGTGCTGGCCGCCCTGGCGCCGTACCGCGTGACCGACGGCGACGTGTCCGCGTGGCGGGCGGGTGCGGGCACGACGGCCGACGCGGGAGCGGGCGCGGACGGGGGCGACGAGGATCTGGTACGGCTGATCGCGTACGGCGCCATCCTCGCGACGGCCCGCGCCGAGAGCATCGTGACGGGAAGGGCACGGGCGGGCGCCGCACCCGGTCCCACGGAGTGACCCGTCCGGGTGGCAGGGGGCTCGGGCAGGCGAAGGGCGCCGCCGATGATCCGGCGGCGCCCCGGCCCCTCCGCGACATCCGTCCGGAGCGAGCGCGCCTCAGTCTCTCGTGCGGCTGCTCAGCGTCCTGCGCCAGTGGAACCCGCCCGGCAGGTTGACCGACAGCGTCTTGCGCCCGTCGGCGGTCTTGGTGACCCTGAACAGCCGGTTGCCCCAGCTGTGCCCGACGCCGCCACGGGACAGGTTCAGCCGCAGCGGCCCGACGTTGATCGACTTCCGGTAGCTCCAGCCCATCGCTCTCCTCCATCGGTTCGGAACGGCGATCAGCTACCCCGGAAAAGCGAGATATATCGGGTTTAGTAATGGCCGCCGTAGCGGCGACCGCCGAACGACTTGCCGAGATGGAAGCCGCCGGGCAGCCGTACCGACACGTGGCGCCGGCCGTCGGGTGTGCTCGTCACGTGGAGGCGCCGCCCGCCGAAGCTGTGGCTCACGCCGTGCCGCGACAGGTTGACCCGGAACGGCCCCACCTTGATCGACTTGCTGTAGTGCCAGCCCATGTTCCTCCTCCGCGCTCGCTCGGTGTACCGGGACAACGAGCGGCGGTCCAGGACGGTTCCGGCGCGCATTCTCAGCAGATCTTCATGAACCCGCGAGAAACCTTTGAGACAAACCGGAGAACGTGGGATTCAACGCACGAACCCCGCACCGGATGGGCTCACATGACAGCCATGAAGATCAAGCTCGGGCTGGCGGCACTCGCCGCCGCTCTCTCCCTGACGGCCTGCTCATCGGCCGGGACGACCGGACGAACGGCGTCGTCCGCCACGGCCACGACCGCCACCGCGACGACCGGCACCGGCGGCGCGCCCGCAGGGGCCAAGGTCTCGGCGAACACCGCCGACGAGTCCCAGATCGCCGCCGCCCTCACGGCCGCCGGTGTCGGCAACGCCGAGCGGTGGGCGAGGGAGGTCGTCGAGTACCGCCCGTACGCGGCCGACGACGCCGACCTGACCTCGCTGCGGCAGAACCTCGCCAAGTACAACCCCGGCGAGGACACCGTGAACAAGATCGTATCGGCGTTGACGCCATGACCCTCACCCTGCGCAAGGGCCTGCTCGGAGTGGCTGCGATCAGCGTCATGGGCGCCGCCTTCGAGCTGGCGGCCGAGCGCCACTGGCAGACGTCGCAGCAGCTCGTCCCCTGGGCCGCCCTGGCCGTGCTCGTGGTCGCCCTCGCCGTGTGCGCCCTCGGCCGCTCGCCGCGCGGGGTGGCCGTCGTCCGCGTGATCGCCGTGGCTGTCCTGCTGGCCGCGATGTTCGGCGTGTACGCGCACGTGTCCGCGAACTTCGCCTCTGGCCCGCTCGACCAGCATTACGCCGACACGTGGGACACGCTCAGCCCGCTCACCCAGTGGTGGTACGCCCTGTCGAAGACCGTGGGGCCGACGCCGCCGCTCGCCCCGGGCATGCTCGCCCAGAGCGCGCTCCTCCTCGTGCTGGCCACGTTCACCTCCCGGCCGCGAGCGGGCGTTCCGGAGGAAACGCGGACACGGGAGCCCGGCCTGAGGTGATCCGGGGCGCGTACGTGGCAGTGTGCCGGTGGGCGGCCTCGCCGGCGGCCCACCGGGAGGCACAGCCGCTCTGAGAGGAGCACGCGATGACGATCACCGCCGAGCCGGTGACGGAGCCCGTCGCCGAGCACGCCGAGGGACCGGTGTGGTGCGCCCGCTGGGGCGGCCTGCGCTGGGTGGACATGCTGGCCGGCGACCTGCTCCAGCTCGACGCGGACGGGACCGTGCGGCGCCGCCACGCCGGAAGCGTGGCGGCGGCCGTCCGGCCGCGCGCCGCCGGCGGCTACGTGGTGGCGGCCGAGCGGGAGCTCCTGCTGGCCGACGCCGACGACCTGGACGCGCCGCTGCGCTCGCTGGGGGAGGCGTGGAGCGATCCGGGCGTCCGCATGAACGACGGCGGCTGCGACCCCGACGGCCGTTTCTACATCGGCACCATGGCCTACGACGAGACACCGGGAGCCGGTGACCTGTACATCGCCGAGCCCGACGGGACGCTGCGCGTGGAGGTGCCGGGCGTGACGATCTCCAACGGGTTCGACTTCAGCCCGGACGGGTTGCTCGCCTACTACGCCGACACCCCGACCGGGCGGGTGGACGTGTTCGACTACGAGCCGGGGCGGGGGCTGTGGGAGCGGCGGCCGTTCGTGTCCGTGGACCCGGAGCGGGGTGCCCCCGACGGGCTCACGGTGGACGCCGAGGGCGGGGTGTGGGTGGCGCTGTGGGGCGGCGGCGCGGTCCACCGCTACGGTCCCGACGGGAAGCTGGAGGCGGTCGTGGCGCTGCCGGTGAGTCAGGTGACGGCGGTGACGTTCGGCGGGGAGGGGCTGGACCGGCTGTTCGTCACCAGCTCGGCCCGGGGCGTGGACCGGATGGAGCAGCCCGCGGCCGGGTCGGTGTTCACGGCCGACCCGGGCGTCCTCGGCCGCCCGGTCCTGCAGACCACCTTGTGATCTCAGGGCCGGCCGGGCTCCCACAGCCCGGACGGCGGGAAAGCGTGCCCGGGTGAAGAGCACCCGGGCACGCCGTGTCATCCGTGAGAAGGTCCCGCCGGAGGCTAGCCGACCGTGAGCGTCAGCCCGTACGCCGACAGGGCCTCGTTGACCGGCTGGTGGTAGGTCGTGCCACCGACCGAGCAGTTGCCGGACCCGCCGGAGGTCGTGCCCTGCGCCTGGCTGCCCGAGATGAACGAGCCGCCCGAGTCGCCCGGCTCGGCGCACGCGCTGGTGCGGGTGAGCCCGGTGACCGTGCCCTGCGAGTAGCGCACGGTGGCGTTGTGCTGCTGGATGGTGCCACAGCGCCAGCCGGTGGTGGAGCCGGAGCGGCAGATCGACGCGCCGACCGAGGCCTGCGTGGAGCCGCGCACGGTCACGTTGGCGCCGCCGGAGCCGCGCACGTACGGCGTCGGGGTGTTGCCGGGGGCGGCGACCCAGGCGTAGTCGTTGCCCGGGAACGAGGAGCCCTGGAAGGTGCCCGTCGGGTTGGTGGTGGTGTTGCCGGCCCGGCCGCAGTGCCCGGCGGTGACGAAGCCGGGGGTGCTGCCGCGGGTCACCGAGAAGCCGACGCTGCACCGGCTGGAGCCGATGTAGTACGGGGCGCCGCCGACGATGTTGATGAACGGCTGCGGGGTCTCGTTGCTGACCTGCACCTTGACGACGCCGGGCTCGGCGCCCGCCTTGGCGGCCAGCCGCTCGCCGGTCCGCTGGTCGGCGGCGACGACGACGACGGAGTTGGTCACCACGTCGACGTACCAGAGGTTGGCCCTGGTGCCGGTCGCGGCCCGGTCGAGCTGGTCCTTGACGGTGGTGAGCTGTGCCAGCGAGCGCGGCACCAGGACGGGCTGCGCGCCCTGCGCCTCGATGGAGGCCCGGGCCGCCGGGTCGGTGGTGGCCACCATGAGCACGGAGGCGTCCGCGTTGAGCCACGAGCCGCCGTACGTGGGGCCGAGCGAGGAGCTGAGCCGGGCCTCGGTGGCCGCGGCGCGCCGCTCGTTGGCCAGGCGCGTGATCGCCTGCTGCTCGGAGAGGCCGAGGTCCCGCTGGAGGGCGTCGACCACCTCGCGTGGAGCCTCGTCGCCGGGAGGAGTGGGGGCGGCGACCGCGGGGGTGAGGGGGGTGGCCAGGCAGGCGGCGACGATGGTGACGCCGACCAGGCCCATGCGCTTACTCCACATGTGCACTCCTTTGTGGGGGGTGCTGTCAAAGTATCGACTGGGGTGGATCCGGCTAGTCGTCAAAGGCCACCTATCACGGTGGTATGGAGGCGGGACCAGCGCGCCGTCACGGACGGCAGCCCCTCCGTGGCCGCCCGTGCGGACCCGCATGCCGATCACCGTACGGCACCCCGGTCCCGATCCCAACGATCCCGGCCGCCCCGGCGCGCCCCTCCCTGTTCGTGCCGGCTCGGGCGCCGGTCGCCCCTCTTTGGTGGGGGTTCCGGCCGACCAAGGTTCGATGCGGCGGCCGTCGTGCCCGGCCTAGCGTCGCGGCATGACGCAGCTCCCCACCCCCGCCGGCCCCGCCGGGCGGGTCCACGAGGTGGACGCGGTGCGCGGGTTCGCCCTGGCGGGCATCCTCGTGGCCAACATCGGCTTCCTCGCCGACCCCGGCCACGCCGTGTCCGGCGCCATGCCGATCACGGACGGGCCCGTCGCCTCCGCGATCGCCGCCCTCGTCCTCACCAAGTTCTACGTGATCTTCTCGTTCCTGTTCGGCTACTCCTTCACGCTCCAGATGCGCGCCGCCGAGCGCGCGGGGGCGAGCGTGCGGGCGCGCACCCTGCGCCGCTGCCTGGGGCTGTTCCTCATCGGCGTCGCGCACGGGTTCCTGCTGTGGGTCGGCGACATCCTCACCCTGTACGCGCTGCTCGGCGTGGCCCTGCTGGCCCTGCGCCGCCTGCGGCCGAGGACGGCCGTCATCACCGGGGCGGCGATCATCGGCGCGCTCACCCTGCTGTGGCTGGCGCTGGCGGCGGTGGCCGCGCTCGCCCCGGCCTCCGTCCCGCCGGAGACGTCCGACCCCGCCGAGGCCGCCCGGGTGCTGGCCATGGCCACCGGCGGGCCGCTGGACTTCCTGCGGCTGCAGCTCGGCCTGTACCCGCCGGGCGCCGGCATGGTCTGGCTGTTCCAGGGGCCGACGGCGCTGGCCATGTTCCTGTTCGGGCTGGCGGCGGGCAGGACGCGGTTGCTGGAGGGGCTCGGCGCGCGTACGCGCCTGCTGCGCCGCGTGCAGGTCGTCGGCTTCGGCGCCGGTCTGCCCGGCGGCGTCCTGTACGCCTGGAGCCTGCCCCGCGGGGGCGCCGCCGAGCTGGCGGGCACGGCCGTGAACACCCTCACCTCGCTGCTCCTGGCCGCCGCCTACGTCGCCACCCTCCTGCGGGTCGTGCGCCGCTTCCCCGCCGTGGCCCGCGTGCTGACGCCCGCCGGCCGGATGGCCGCCTCCAACTACCTCGGCCAGTCGCTGCTGATCGCCCTGGTCTTCACCGGGTACGGCCTGGCGCTCGGCGGGCGGCTGGCGCCCGTCGCGGTCATGGGGGTGGCCGTCGCCGTTCATGCCGTGCTGCTGGCGCTGAGCGCCCTCTGGCTGCGCCGCCACCGCTACGGGCCCGTCGAGTACGGCCTGCGCCGCCTGACGCACTGGTCGTCCCGTTCCTTGACCGAGCGCTCGGTTGGGGGATATATCAAGTCATAGACATATGTAGGGAACCCGATATTCAGCCGGGAGGCGGTCGTGGCCCGTACGCAGGACCAGCGGCGGGCCGAGACGCGCGCCCGGCTGATCGACGCAGCGGCCGACCTGTTCGCCCGCAAGGGCTTCCACGCCGTCTCCGCCGAGGCTGTGGCCGAGGCGGCCGACCGCACCACCGGCGCCCTCTACAACCACTTCGGCGGCAAGGAGGGTTTGCTGCTGGCCCTGCTGGAGGTGTGGAAGGACCAGACGGCCGCCGAGCTGCTGTCCGGTTTCGAGGACGTCACCGAGCTCGACGAGCGGCTGGCGGCCCTGTTCGAGGTGCTCACCCGCGACGACGGTGATCGCGGTGCGTCATGGCTCCTGCTGGAGATGGAGCTGTGGCTGCACGGCGCGCGCGATCCCGAGATCGGCGAGCCCCTCGCCCGCAGGTACGCCGGCATCCGCGCCCGGCTGGCCGAAGGGCTGGCCGACTGGGCCGACACGGCGGGGGTGCCCCTGCGGCGCTCGCCCGAGCACACGGCCACGGCCGTGCTCGGGGTGCTGATCGGCTGCGCGGTGCAGCACCGGCTCGACCCGCCGGCGGTCGGGACGCGGGCCGTCGTCGAGAGCCTGCGCGACCTGCTCGGCCTGCCCGACGGCTGACGCCACCCCGCCCTCCCGCACCCGTACGACCCGGCACACCAGAACGGATCACCAGAACGGGCCCCCGCCCTCTCCCGACTCGCGCCGAAAGGGGAGCACCCATGCGGATCAACCTGCTCGAGGACACCTGGGAACAAGCGGTGCCGCACGACCAGCTGGCCTATCTCCGCCGCAACGCCCCCGTCCACTGGCACGAGGTCCCCGACGACACCGGCTTCTGGGCCGTCACCCGCTACCACGACGTCAAGGCGATCAGCCGCGACACCCGGACCTGGTCCACCGAGATCGGCACGGCGTTCATCCGCACCCAGACGCCGGAGTTCATCGAGGTCGCCGGCCTCATGCTGCTCAACATGGACCCGCCCAAGCAGACCCGCTACCGCCGCCTGGTCAGCGCCGGCTTCACCCCGCGCACCATCGCCCGGCTCAAGGACCAGGTGCGGCGCCGCGCCGAGCGCATCGCCGACTCTGTCCTCGACAAGGGGGGCGAGGTCGAGTTCGTCACCGACGTCGCCGAGTACCTGCCGCTGCAGATGATCTGCGACCTCGTCGGCGTCCCCGAGGAGGACCACGCGAAGATCTTCGAGTGGTCCAACCGCATGGTCGGCTTCCAGGACCCCGACTTCCGCACCACCCCCGAGGACGGCGAGATCGCCGCAGCCGAGATCTTCGGCTACTGCGACGGCCTGGTCGACGAGCGGCGCAAGAACCCCCGCGACGACATCCTCACCCACCTGGTCCAGGCCGAGATCGACGGCGACCGGCTGACCAGGGAGGAGATCGACGCGTTCTTCGTGATCCTGTGCGTCGCCGGCAACGAGACCACCCGCAACCTCATCGCGCACGCCATGAACGCCCTCATCGAGCACCCCGGCAGCTACCGGGAGCTGGCCGGCCACCTGGACGACGAGAGGCTGTGGCACACCGCCACCGAGGAGTTCCTGCGCTGGGGGTCCTCCATCCACAACTTCCGGCGCACGGCCACGTGCGACACCGAGCTGCACGGCCGGCGGATCGCCGAGGGGGAGAAGGTCGTCACGTTCTACATGTCGGCCAACCACGACGAGACCGTCTTCGCCGACCCGTACACCTTCGACATCCGCCGCGACCCCAACGACCACGTGACGTTCGGCGGCGGCGGCCCGCACTTCTGCCTGGGCGCCAACCTGGCCCGGCTGCAGATCACCTGCATGATCAGGGAGCTGCTGCGCCGCTTCCCGGCGGCCGAGCACGCCGGGCCGGTCAGGCGGATGCGCTCCGACTTCATCAACGGCATCAAGCACATGCCGGTCCGCTTCACGACCGCCGCCTGACCCTTTCCGAGGTCACGCCCCGCCCGTACGGCCCGCCGCCGTGCGGGCGGGCGCCGTGCGACCGGAACGGGCGACCAGCACGCCGGCCACCACGAGCAGCGCGCCGAGCGCCAGGAACGCCAGGTCCCAGGCGAGCTGGTACGGCCCGTGCCGCACGTGGTGCACGCCCAGCACCAGGTGGTCGACCACGCCCTCGACCAGGTTGAAGGCGCCCCACCCGGCCACCACCCACCCGGTCAGCTCCCGCCCGCCCACCGGCGCGGCCCGCGCCAGCAGCGCCACCCCGGCGACGACGAGGACGAGGCAGAGCAGGTGGAACAGGCCGTCGGCCAGCATGTTCACGTGCGCGTCGGCCGGATACCAGCCGGACAGCATGTGGTGCCACTGCAGGAGCTGGTGCAGGACGATGCCGTCGATGAAGCCGCCGATGCCCAGCCCGAGCACCAGCCCTGCGGATCGTGTCGAGGCCATGCCGCCGCCGCTACCCGTGCGCGCTTCACCCATGCCAGCCGGCGGGCGGACTCCGTCAGGAGGGGGCGCCGCCGTGGTCGCGGTGGGTGAACATGTCGATCAGCGCCTGCACCGGCATGTCCGCCTCCGTGTGGTGCCGGAAGTGCCGGCCGGCGTTGATGGTGTAGTGGTTGCGCCGGCCCACCCGGACGGGGTCGAGGTACCCCGCCTCCTTGAGGTCCGTGACGATGCCCTGCGCGGTCCGCTCGGTGATCCCGATCGCCGCGGCGATCTCACGGACGCGCACCTCGGGGTTGCGCGCGATCTCCAGCAGCACGCGTGCGTGGTTGGTGAGGAAGGTCCAACGAGACTGACCGCCGTCGAGCTTGGCCATGAGAACTCACTCCGTGGATCCGGGCGGAGTACCGGACCCGGCTGGACTGTCAGAGAAGATTTTATAGCGAAAAAACTTTCCTGTATTCTCGTACACGCTTACCCTTGGGGTCTACAAGAACCGCCGTGGCGACCGGCGACTCAGGCGAGAGAGGCAAACCGGACTCTGATGACAGGGGGTGACGACGTGCTCAAAGATGACACTCCGCGCTCCAGTGGTGAGACTCCGGTGACCGAACGGGTGCTGTACGCCGACGGGCTGCTGAGCGTCACCGCCGGTGCGGCGCCCGGCTACCCGGTCGTCACGCTCGCCGGTGAGGTCGACTGCACCAACAGCCCCACGCTGGCGCGCGTGCTGCGTGAGGCCGGCCGGGTCGGCGGCCGGCTGGTGATCGACCTGACCAGGCTGTCCTTCATCGACGTCTCCGGCGCGCGTGTCCTGTTCGGCCTCGTCCGCGAGGGCTCGGCTACGGTGAGTGAGGTTCCCGCGCAGATGCGCCGCCTGCTGGCCATGCTCCACCTGACCATCTGACGGATCCCCCGGCGCGAGGTATCGATGACATCCCTGACCCTCATCTCCCAGCGACTGCGGGGGGCGAGCGTGATCGACGTCCGCGGCGAGGTGGACGCCACGACCGCCGGCCAGTTCGAGGACTTCATCCGCGGGGCGTGCCCCGCCCCGGGGGAGCGGCTGGTGCTGGATCTGAGGGGGATGCCCTTCATGGCCAGCTCCGGGCTGCGCGTGCTCATCAGCGCCGACGCCTTCGTCCGCGGCACCGGCGGCAGTCTCCACCTGGCCGGGATGCGTCCCTTGCCCGCCCGCCTGCTGGAGATCACCGGCGCGGCCGAGGCGCTGCGGATCCACGAGACGGTCGATCACGCGCTCACCGCGCCCGTGGACGAGCAGGAGTCGCCACTCGACCCGGACCTGGTGGACGGCTCGGCGCCCGCCTGACCGCTCGCTCCGCCCATCCAGGCGAGAAGGCGTCAGAGCCCACCAAATCTCCCAGTCACAACATTTACCGCGACAAGAGCCGTGAAGGCTTCCATGTCATTACTGTCGGTACATGATGCGCTCCGTACAGCCATGTGCGGAGTGTGGCTGAAGGACGTTTTCGGGGGGATTCGCCATGACCTATCAAACGCGGCACCACGTCACCGGGTGGGTGGGCTGGGTGTGGTTCGCGGCCATCATGATCCTCATGTCGGGCCTGTTCAACGTGATCTCCGGCCTGTACGCCATCGTCAACGGCGACTTCTACGTGGCGACGGCCCGGCGCCTGCTGCTGTTCAACCTCACGGGGTGGGGATGGGTGCATCTCGTGCTCGGGATCCTGCTGGTCGTGGTCGGCGCCACGCTCCTGGCGGGCCAGACGTGGGCGCGCGTCGTCGCGGTCGTCCTCGTCATGCTCAACGCGGTCACCCAGCTCATCTGGATCGCCGTCAACCCCTGGTGGTCGCTCGTCGTCATCACGGTGGACCTCGTCGTCCTCTACGCGCTCACCGTCCACGGCCGTGAGGCCAAAGAGGTGGTCGAAGGCTGAGAGCGCGCCCGGCGTGCGGCCTTCGCCTCCCTGACGCCGCGCGCCGGACCGTCCCCGGCGTCCCCCCGCCCCGCTCCGGGGTGGGGCAAAGCCATCTAAACCCGACCTATACCCTCGACTGGGTTGATCCAGGTCGAATCGGTCGGGGGAGTGGCGTGCCACTGGAACAGGTGCTGGTGTTGCTGGCGGCAGCGGCGGGCGCCGGCTGGGTGGACGCCGTCGTCGGCGGCGGCGGGCTGCTGCAACTCCCGGCGCTCATGGTGGCCGGTGTTCCGCCGGTGCAGGCCATGGCCACCAACAAGCTCTCCTCCGTGTTCGGCACCGCCTCGGCCGCCGTGGCCTACGCCCGCACCACCAAGTTCGACCGTGAGGTGGCGCTGCCCGGAGCCGGGATCGCCGTGCTCAGCGCAGGTCTCGGCGCCTCCGCCGCGGCGGCGATCTCCGCCGAGGTGCTGCGGCCGCTCGTCATGGTCGTCCTGCTGGGCGTGGCCGCCTTCGTGACGTTACGGCCCGCGCTCGGCTCCGTGCCCCAGCCGCACCTGCGCACCCGGGGCCGGATCGTGGCCGCCGTGACCGTCGCCGGCGTCGGGATCGCCTTCTACGACGGCATCATGGGCCCGGGCACCGGCACGTTCCTCATCATCGCGTTCACCACGATCCTCGGCCTCGACTTCGTCTCCGCCTCCGCCTCCGCCAAGATCATCAACACGGGGACGAACCTCGGTGCGCTGTTCGTCTTCGCCTGGCAGGGGCACCTGCTGTGGGGCCTGGGGCTCGGCATGGCGCTGTTCAACATCGCCGGCGCGCAGGTCGGCGCCCGCATGGCGCTGCGGAACGGTGCGGGCTTCGTGCGGATCGTGCTCCTGGTCGTCGTCGCGGCCATGGTGCTCCGGCTCGGCTGGCAGCAGTTCGCCTGACGCCGCCGCGGGGGGCTCGTCCGGCGGACCGTCCCTAGACTGGCGGCATGCGCGCCAGCCGCCTCCTGTCCCTCCTCCTGCTCCTGCAGACGCGCGGGCGCATGACCGCCACCGAGCTGGCCGACGAGCTGGAGGTGTCGGTCCGCACCGTCTACCGCGACGTCGAGGCGCTGTCCGCCGCCGGCGTGCCGGTCTACGCCGACCGCGGACCGGCCGGCGGCTACCAGCTCCTCGACGGCTACCGCACCCGCCTGAACGGCCTGACCGCCGAGGAGGCGTCCTCGCTGTTCCTCGCGGGCCTGCCCGGCCCGGCCGCCGAGCTGGGCCTGGCCGAGGTGGCGGCCAACGCGGAGCTGAAGCTGCTGGCCGCGCTGCCGCCCGAGCCCCGCTCGTACGCCTCCCGCATGCGCGAGCGCTTCCTGCTCGACGTGCCCGGCTGGTACCGGGGACCGGACGAGGCGCCCCACCTGAGCGGGGTGGCCGAGGCGGTGTGGGAACTGCGGCCGATCCGGATGACCTACCGGCGGTGGGGCAACGAGGAGGTCGAGCGCGTCGTCCACCCGTACGGGCTGGTCCTGAAGGGCGGCTCCTGGTACCTGGTGGCCGCGCCGCCCGGCGGCACGCCGCGCACGTACCGCGTCTCGCGCGTCCTGACGCTGGAGACTCTGCCCGGCCGCTTCGAGCGGCCCGAGGGCTTCGACCTGACCGAGTTCTGGCACGCGTACGCCAAGGAGTTCCGCGAGCGCATGTACACCGCCGAGGCCCGCATCAGGGTGGCGCCCGGCACCGAGAGCCTGCTCGCCTACACCCTGGGCGGCGACGCCGTGGCCGCCGCCATGGAGGAGGGCGGCCCGCCCGAGGCCGACGGCTGGCGCACGATGACCGTCCCCGTCGAGTCGATCCGGCACGCGTGCTGGCTGCTGCTGCGCATGGGCGCCGCCGTCGAGGTGCTGGGGCCGCCGGAGCTGCGCGAGCTCATGGCGGAGGCGGTCGCCGAGCTGGCGAAGATGTACGGCTGACCCGGGATCGGTCCCGCTCCCGTTCGTCTACCGTTGGGGCATGACGAACGACCTGGCTACCCTCATGCGGCAGGCGCAGGACGACGACCCGCTGCTGGCGCTGCGGGCCACCACGGCGCTGCGCCACGAGATCGAGCGCATGGAGGCGGTCCAGGTGCGCAGAGCCAGGGTCGCCGGTCTCCCGTGGGCGCAGATCGCCGACGCGATCGGCGTGAGCAAGCAGGCGGTGCACAAGAAGTACGGGCGCGGCTGACCCCGGCCGCCGCACGCGAGGCGCGCATACGGGCGGGCGGTGAGCTGCCCGGGTTGACCTGGAGCCGACTCCAGGGACTAGCGTGCGACGTGGCCCGGCCGCTCCACGAGCGGCCGATGAACCCTTCCGACCGCACAGGGGGCACGTCCATGCGTTACCGCGTTCTCGGGGGCACCGGCATCGAGGTGAGCGTCCACTGCCTCGGCGCCATGATGTTCGGCGCCGCCGGCAACCCCGACCACGACGACTGCGTCCGCATCGTGCACGCCGCGCTCGACCGTGGCGTGAACTTCGTCGACACCGCCGACATGTACTCGGCGGGCGAGTCCGAGGAGATCGTCGGCAAGGCGCTGAAGGGCCGCCGCGACGACGTGGTGCTGGCGACCAAGGTGTACTTCCCGATGGGGGAGGGCCCGAACCGCGGGGGCGCCTCGCGCCGCTGGATCGTCCAGGAGGTCGAGAACAGCCTGCGCCGCCTGGGCACCGACTGGATCGACCTCTACCAGGTCCACCGGTTCGACCACCGGACGGACCTGGAGGAGACGCTGTGGGCGCTGACCGACCTGGTGCGGGAGGGCAAGATCCGCGCGTTCGGCTGCTCGACGTTCCCGGCCGAGGAGATCGTCGAGTCCCACCACGTCGCCGAGCGGCGCGGCCTCATGCGGTTCAGGACCGAGCAGCCGCCGTACTCGCTGGTGCGCCGGGGCGTGGAGACGTCGGTGCTGCCGCTCTGCCAGAAGTACGGCATGGGCGTGCTGACCTGGTCGCCGCTGGCCTCGGGCTTCCTGACCGGCAGGTACCGCAAGGGCCGGCCGGTGGACCTGTCCACGGGCCGGGCCGCTCGCACGCCGGCCCGGTTCGACCCGTCGCTCCCGGGCAACGCGGCCAAGTACGACGCCGTCGAGGAGCTGACGGCCGTGGCCGAGAGCATCGGCTGCTCGCTGCCGGAGCTGGCGGTGGCCTTCCCGGTGGCGCATCCGGGCGTCACCTCGGTGATCATCGGCCCGCGGACGATGGAGCAGCTGGAGTCGCTGCTCAAGGGGGCGTCGCTGACCCTGGACGACGAGACGCTGGACCGGATCGACGCGATCGTGCCGCCCGGCACGGACCTCTACCAGGCGGACGGGGTGTGGCGGCCGCGGGCGCTGACGGACACCGGTCTGCGCCGCCGCCCGGTCGCCGACCGCGCCGCCGCCGCCGAGTAGCCGCTCCAGGAACGGCTCCAGGAATGGCTCCACGGGCCGGACGGGGGCACGGGCGGGGTGGGGGCCGGACTGCCGGCGCGGATTCTGTCGGTGGGGTCGTGCATGATGGCCGGCATGGCTTCATGGCTGGAGTTCGAGGGGCAGGCGCCCGAGCTGGCGAAGGTCGCGCGGGCGCTGATGGAGAAGTACCGGCACAAGGTGCTGGCGACGCTGCGCAGGGACGGCTCGCCGCGGGTCAGCGGCACCGAGACCGACTTCCGCGACGGTGAGCTGTGGCTGGGGTCGATGGCGGGGGCGGTCAAGGCGCTCGACCTGCGGCGCGACCCGCGCCTGGCCATCCACACGACCTCACCCGCCCCCGAGCCCCCCACGGCTGAGTCCTCCACGGGGGAGGAGTCCGCACCCGAGTGGGAGGGGGACGTGAAGCTGGCGGGCAGGGCCGTGGAGATCATCGACGAGAAGGTGGTGGCGGCGTTCGAGCTGCCGGGCACCGGCTCCCACCTGTTCCGCGTCGAGCTGACGGAGGTGGCGTGGACCCGGGTCGAGGGCGACGAGGTGGTGATCGACGCCTGGCATGAGGGACGGGGCGTGCGGCGGTTCCGCCGCAAGTGATCCCCGGCGAGGGGCCCGGCCGATCCTCGGGCGACGGGGCCCGGCCGATGCTCGGCGATGGGGTCTGGCCGATGCTTGGCGACGGGGCCTGGCCGATGTCCGCTCAGGGTGCCCGGCCGATCAGGTCCATGAGCGGTCCAGGAAGGCCGCGATGAGCGGGGCGATCTCCGGCAGGTTCTCCTCCAGGGCGAAGTGCCCGGTGTCGAACACGTGCAGCTCCGCGCCGGGCAGGTCGCGCAGGTAGGCGTGGGCGCCGGGCTCGGGGAAGAACGGGTCGTTGCGGCCCCAGACGATGAGCGCGGGGGGCGTGTGCTCGCGCAGCCACGCCTGCCAGGCCGGGTAGCGCTCCACGTTGGAGTGGTAGTCGAAGGCCAGCGCCACCTGTGCCTCCTTGCGTCCGGGCAGGTCGAGGAAGTGCTGGTCGAGGGTCCAGCCGTCGGGGGAGAGCAGCTCGGGGTCGCCGACGCCCGTCTCGTACTGGCCGCGTGTCCCCTCCAGGGTGAGCAGGCCGCGTACGGTCTCCTCGTCGCCCTCGACGTCCGGCCGCAGCGCCACGAAGGCGCGGGCGCCCTGCGACAGGCCCTCCTCGTAGGCGTTGCCGTTCTGCACGACCAGCCCGGCGATCCACTCGGGGTGGCGTTCGGCCAGGCGGAAGCCGACCGGAGCGCCGAAGTCGAAGACGTACATGACGAACCGCGACAACCCGAGCTCGCGCACGAACCCCTCGGTGATGTCGGCCAGCCGGTCGAAGCTGTGGACGAAGCCCTCGGGGGCGCGGGTGTGCCCGAAACCGGGGTAGTCGGGCGCGATCAGCCGGTAGCGGCCGCCCAGGACGTCGATCAGCCGCCGGAACTGGTGCGACGCGGACGGGAACCCGTGCAGCAACAGCAGCACCGGCGCGTCGGGCCGCTCGGGGAGCGACTCCCGGTAGAAGACCTCCACGCCGTCCACGTCGATACGGCGGTGGACGACTCGGGTGACCACGGGAAACGTCATTTCACATGTCTCCTCAGCAGGATGATGCATTAGTTGTAGCGGAGCATGAGCTAATGCGTCAATCTGAGGATGTACCATTAGTGACATGAGCGATGTGGTGCCCCTGACGGGTGAGCCGCTGGCCCTGGACCTCGTGAACACCCGCCCGCGCCTGGCCGATGGCCCCGCCGACCTGCTGGCGACCCCGGACGCCCTCGCCGCCTGGCTGGCCCTGCAGTCCGACCGGCTCGCCGGCTCAGGGCTCCAGGACGCGCCCGCCCCGGCCGCCGGGGCATGGGAGCGGCTCACCCCCGGCGACGTGGCGGCCGTTCACGCCGTACGGGAGCACGTGGCGGCCGCGATCGACCACGTCCGCCGGGGCGGGCGGCCACCCGCCGCCGCCCTGGAGGGGCTCAACGCGGCGCAGCGCGCCGCGCCCGCGATCCGTGAGCTGACCTGGGACGGCACGTCGGTCACGGCGGCCCGCCGGCGCACCGGCCCGCCCGGCGGCCCCCCGGCGGCGTGGCTCGCGGAGGCCGCCGCCCACCTGCTGGCGGGCCCCGCGGCCGGGGGGGCCCGCGCGGGGGGGGGCGGCGGACTCGTTCTGCCTTTTCTTCCCCCCCACCCCCCCCCCCCGGGGCGTTTCCCCCCCCCCCCGGG
>NZ_JALHBK010000053.1:0-16402 GCF_031570565.1 Nonomuraea sp. 3-1Str | reverse complement strand
TGCCGCCGCTGAACGGGCTGGCCGAGCTGCGCCGCTGGTTCGCGGCCGAGGCGGGCGGCGACGTGACGGCCGCCGACGCGCTGATCGTGAGCGGTGGCCAGG
Organism: Nonomuraea sp. 3-1Str; assembly: GCF_031570565.1. Classification (NCBI taxonomy): domain Bacteria; kingdom Bacillati; phylum Actinomycetota; class Actinomycetes; order Streptosporangiales; family Streptosporangiaceae; genus Nonomuraea; species Nonomuraea sp. 3-1Str. Next base: position 16,300 of record NZ_JALHBK010000053.1, on the reverse strand, counting down.
CGGCCCTGACGCACGCGTTCCGGGCTCTCGCCGCCCCCGGCACGCCGGTGCTGGTGGAGACGCCGACCTACCCGGGCGCCCTGGCGGCGGCCAGGGCCGCGGGGCTGCGGCCGACGGCCGTGCCGATGGACCGCGACGGCGTACGGCCCGACCTGCTGGCCGAGGCGTTCGCCGTGACGGGAGCGCGGGTGTTCTTCACCCAGCCGACGCTGCACAACCCCACGGGCGTCACGTCACCGCGCGAGCGCCGCGAGCAGGTGCTGCGGGTGGCGCGGGCGGCGGGCGCGTTCGTGGTCGAGGACGACTTCGCCCGCTACCTCACCGACCAGGCGCCGCCGCCGATGGTCTCCATGGACGAGCACGGCGTCGTCGTCCACATCGCCTCGCTCACCAAGGCGCTGTCGCCGAGCATGCGGGTGGCGGCCGTGATCGCGCGCGGGCCGGCGGCGCACCGGCTGCGGGCGAGCCAGCTCGTGGAGTCGTTCTTCGTGGCGCGGCCGTTGCAGGAGACGGCGGTGGAGTTCCTCGGCTCGGCGGCGTGGGGGCGGCACCTGTCGGCGCTGCACGCCGAGATCGCGACCCGCCGCGACGCTATGGCGGCCGAGCTGGCCCGGCGCATGCCGGAGGCGGAGCCGCACCTGCTGCCGAGGGGCGGCATGCACCTGTGGCTGCGGCTGCCGCCCGAGGTGGACGAGACGGCCCTGGTCGAGGCGGCCAAGCGCAACGGCGTGCTGGTGAGCCCGGGGCGGATGTACTACCCGTCGGAGCCGCCGGGGCCGCGCGTGCGGGTCACGCACATCGCGGCGACGCACCTGGCCGAGCTGGCGGAGGGGGTGCGGCGGCTGGCCGACGCTCTCCACCGCGTGTCATGAGTGCGGGCCGGCGAAGACCTCGTAGTGCTCGACCGTCAGCTCCCGGTCCACCAGGTAGGCGTCGTCCTCCGGGTAGAAGACCGCGGTCTCCGGCGCGTCGCCGGCGAACGCCCTGACCGCCTCCCACGACTCCCACAGCGAGATCAGGAAGAACTCGGTGCGGTCGCCGTCGTCACGCCGGGTGAAGTAGGCCCCCCGGTTGCCCGGAGTCGAGGCGTAGCCGGGGAACCCGGTGCGCATCAGGTAGTCCTCGTAGGCCGAGGCGTCCTGGGCCCTGGTCCATCCCCGCCAGGTGCGAACGATCATAGGGATCACCGTACAGTGGTGGCATGCCGGCACCCGCGGAGCTCGTGCGCGACTTCGTGAACACGTTGGACGTGGAGTCCGGGGCGGACGAGCTGGCCTCCCCGGCGGAGCTGGCGTTGTGGCTGCGCGAGCGCGGCCTGGCCGGCCCGCTCGACCGGGCCGCGGACGACGACCTGACCACCGCGCTGGCACTGCGCGAGGGGCTGCGCGCCGCGCTCCGCCGGCAGGACGGCGGAAGCGGCGGGTTACCTCTCCTGCCGCTCCGGCTGGCGATCGACCCGAGGCCCCGGCTGGTGGCGGTCGAGAGCGGGATCCCGGGGGCGCTGGCCGTGATCGCCGCCGCGGTCACCGACGCCTCCTGGGACCGGCTCAAGGTGTGCGCGGAGATCACCTGCGAGTGGGCGTTCATCGACTTCTCGAAAAATCGATCTCGCTCGTGGTGCTCCATGCGGGTCTGCGGCAACCGCACCAAAACGCGCGCCTACCGGGCGAGGAAGCAGGGTTCGCGTCGTCTCCAAGCCTCAAACACCGATACGGTGTAACTCGTGCCTTGTGGCACGAACGGCAGGCGAAGGAGCGGGCCGAGATGGCAGACGTAGGCGTCCGGGCGGCCCGGCGCGAGGATGTGCTCCAGGTGGCGAATGTTCAGATCCGCGCCTGGCGCTACGGCTATCGGGATTTCCTGCCCGAGGGCCCTTTGGAGCAGATGACCGGCCCGGCGGCCGAGAAGATGTGGCTGCGCCAGTGGGACGAGGCGATCGTCGCCCCGCCCACGTCGAGGCACCGGGTGCTGGTCGCGGTGGAGACCATCCTCGACACCGAGGGGTTCCCCGCGCTCGGCGTGGGCGGCAGCGGCGTCCCCGCCACCCCGCGAGGCGGTGAGCGCGTGGTGGGCCTGGCCTCGCACGCGCCGGCCGAGGACCCCGACCTCGACCCCACCGAGGTGGCCGAGATGCTGACGCTGCTGGTGGACCCGGACTTCGTCCGGCGCGGCCACGGCAGCCGCCTGCTCAACGCGACGGTCGACCACCTGCGCCAGGACGGTTACCGGCAGATCGCCACGTGGGTGTTCGCCGACAACTACGCGGTGCTGGGCTTCCTGGAGTCGGCCGGATGGGGCGAGGACATGGCCGAGCGCGTGCTCGACATGGGTCGCTCGATCCGCATGGTCAGGCTCACCACCGACATCAGCTAAGGATTTCCGAGATGGCAACCCCCGGCCAGTGGATCGCCGGCGCGCGTCCCCGCACCCTGCCCAACGCCGTCGTGCCCGTCGTGGTCGGCACCGGCGTGGCGATCGGCGAGGGACAACCGATCTGGTGGCGCGCGGTCGTCGCGCTGCTCGTGGCGCTGCTGCTGCAGATCGGCGTCAACTACGCCAACGACTACAGCGACGGCGTGCGCGGCACGGACGACGAGCGGGTGGGCCCCATGCGGCTCGTCGGCTCGCGGGCCGCGACGCCGCCGCAGGTGCTGGCCGCCGCGCTCGGCTGCTTCGCCGCGGCGGCGGTGCTCGGGCTGACCCTCGTGATCGCCACCCGGGCGTGGTGGATCCTGCTCGTGGGCGCCGCGTCGATCGCCGCCGCCTGGTTCTACACGGGCGGCAAGAACCCGTACGGCTACCGGGCGCTGGGCGAGGCGGCCGTGTTCGTCTTCTTCGGCCTGGTGCCGGTGATGGGCACGGCGTACGTGCAGACCGAGCAGCTCTCGTGGGCGGCGCTGCTGGCCTCGATCCCGGTGGGGCTGCTGTCGTGCTCGATGCTCGTGGTCAACAACCTGCGGGACGTGACGACCGACGGGCCGGCCGGCAAGCGGACGCTCGCGGTGGTGCTGGGCGCCGAGCGCACGCGCACGCTGTACGCCGTGTGCCTGATCGCGCCGTTCGTGGTGGCGGTCGCGATGCTCCCGTGGGCGCCGCTGGCCCCGCTCGCGGTGCTGGCGGCTCCGCTGGCGGTCATGCCGGTCAAGACGGTGCTGCACGGCGCGGTCGGGCCGGCGCTGATCGGCGTGCTGCAGGCGACGGGCAAGCTGCAGATGGCGTACGGCCTGCTGTTCGCGATCGGCCTGGCCGTCAGCCTCTGACCTCTCGCCTAAGGCCGAGCGTCGAGGACAGGCCGAAGGCGGCTGCGATCCGTCATCAGCGGATCGCAGTGCTCATGACGACGCCGCGCTCATGACGACGCCGCGCTCATGACAACACGGGGCGCCACCTCGATGCCCAGCTCCCGCTCGTGCTCCACCAGCGCCCGCAGCTCCGGCCCCCACGCCTCCTCCGGCAGCACGCCGAAGCCGTGCCGTTCGTACCAGGGGGCGTTCCACGGCACGTCCCGGAACGTCGTCAGCGTCACCGCGGGAGCGCCGCACGCCAGCGCGTGGTCGCGCACCGCCGCGACCAGCCGCCCGCCGATTCCCTGCCGCATCCACTCGGGACGCACGGCGAGCTGTTCCAGGTGGAGGTTGCCGTCCACCCGTCCCACCAGGGCGAAGCCCACCGGCGGGGACCCCTCGACCAGGACCGACGAGGGGTCCCCGACCTCCTCGACCTGCGTCGTCCCCGCCGGGAAGGTGATCCCGACCTGCTCGAACAACGCGTCGGCGGCCAGCTCTATCTCCACCAGGCCGGGCAGTTCCCCGGCGTCGGCCCATCGCACCATGGCGACACGGTCTCATGTTCGGGCGGGACGGCGCCTCTGTAATAGTGTGCAGAGCGTGTGGCTCGGCGGTGCGGCGCCGAGGCTCCTTCGGCACCCGTGCCCACTCGCCTGCTCGCAGGCGGTGGGCACGCCGTGTCTCTCCGGGCCTCCGAGTCTCAGAGGTCCAGCAGGGGCTCCAGGCCCACGGTGAGGCCGGGCAGCTCCCGCACCCTGCGCACGCCGAGCAGCACGCCCGGGGTGAACGCGGCCCGGCTCATCGTGTCGTGCCGGATGGTGAGGATCTCGCCGCCGCCGCCGAGCAGCACCTCCTGGTGCGCGATCAGCCCCGCCAGCCGGACGGCGTGCACGTGGACACCGCCCACGTCGGCGCCGCGCGCGCCGTCGAGCTCGGTGCTGGTGGCGTCGGGCATGGCGCCCAGTCCGGCCTTGGCCCGCGACTCGGCCACCAGCTCCGCGGTACGGCGGGCGGTGCCGGAGGGGGCGTCGGCCTTGTTCGGGTGGTGCAGCTCGACGATCTCGACCGACTCGAAGTGGCGGGCCGCCTGCTGCGCGAAGTGCATCATCAGCACGGCCGCGATCCCGAAGTTGGGCGCGATCAGGGCGTTGGTGCCCGGTGAGGCCGCCAGCCAGCCGCGTACGGTGTCGAGCCGCGCGGCGTCGAACCCGGTGGTGCCGACCACCGGGTGGATCCCGTGCCCGATCGCCCACTCCAGGTTGCCCATGACGACGTCGGGATGGGTGAAGTCGACCACCACCTCGGCGCCTTGCAGGCCCTCGACGGGGTCGTCCTTGTCGAGCGCGGCCACCAGCTCCATGTCGGAGGCCGCCTCGACCGCCTTGCACACCTCGACGCCGACACGACCGCGGGCGCCGAGCACACCTACCTTGATCACACGGTCAACCCTATACGGCCGGTCCGCGCGGGCCACAGGAGGACCCGCGCGGAGCGGCCGGCGTCAGGAGATGGCGCCGGAGAAGTCCTTGTCACCGTACGGGCCGATCACGGCGAGCGTGAGCGGCCGGGTGAGGACGTCCGCGGCCACCTCGGCGACCTCGTCGGGCGTGACCGCGTCGATGCGCGCCAGCACCTCGTCCACGGACAGCAGCTCGTCGTAGACCAGCTCGTTCTTGCCGATCCGCGACATGCGCGAGCCGGTGTCCTCCAGGCCGAGGACGAGCCCGCCGCGCATCTGGCCCTTGCCGCGGACGATCTCGTCGGGGTCCAGCCCCTCGGAGACCACCCGGGCGACCTCGTCCCGGCAGATCTTCAGCACATCGTCGATCTTGGACGGGAGGCAGCCGACGTAGATGCCGAACTGCCCGGTGTCGGCGTAGGCCGAGGTGTAGCTGTAGGCCGAGTAGGCCAGGCCGCGCTTCTCCCGGATCTCCTGGAAGAGCCGCGACGACATGCCGCCGCCGAGCGCGGCGTTGAGCACGCCGAGCGCGAAGCGGCGGTCGTCGGTGCGCGACATGCCGGTGGTGCCGAGCACCAGGTTGGCCTGCTCGGTGGGACGGTCGAGCACCGTCACGCAGGAGTGCGTCTCGATGCCCGGCCCGGTGGTGCGCGGCGGGTCGCAGTCGAGGGGCCCGCCGAGCGCGCCCGCCCGCTCGTACGCCCGCGCGACCAGCTCGACGACGTCCTCGTGCCGGACGTTGCCGCAGACCGAGACGACCGTGCGGCGCGGCTCGTAGTAGCGGCGGTAGTACTCGGCGATCCGCTCACGGGGGAGCTCGTTGATCGACTCGACCGTGCCCAGGATGGGCCGCCCGATCGGGGTGTCGCCGTACAGCGCCGCCGCGAACTGCTCGTACACGACGTCGGACGGGTCGTCGTCGTGCATGGCGATCTCCTCCAGGATCACGCCCCGCTCGGACTCCACGTCGTCGTCGGTGATGAGCGAGCTGGTCACCACGTCGGCGAGCACATCGACCGCGACCGCCAGGTCCTCGTCGAGGACCCGCGCGTAGTAGCAGGTGTACTCCTTGGCGGTGAACGCGTTGATCTCGCCGCCGATGCCCTCGATGGAGGCCGAGATCTCCATCGCGTCACGCGTGGGGGTGCCCTTGAACAGGAGGTGTTCGAGGAAATGGGTGGCCCCCATGTGCTCGGGGGCCTCGTCCCGGGAACCGATGCCGACCCACATGCCGACCGCGACACTGCGCACGGTCGGCATGGTCTCGGTCACCACGCGCAGTCCACCGGGGAGAACGGTGCGCCTGACGACCCCGGCCCCTTCACGGCCGGGGTGCAGCGTGGTGGTGAGGGTCACGAGTTGCGGTCGTCGGCGTCGTCGCGGGGAGCGCGAACCCGCGTGCGGGTGCGGCGGGGCCGCTCCTCACGGGGCTTGTCGTCGGCGGCCGGGGCCCCGTCCGCCGAGGCCTGCTCGTCCCCGGACTCGGCCTTGCCCTCCTGCTCGGCGGCCTCCTTCTCGATGACCTCGACGGGCACGAGAGAGAGCTTGCCGCGCTGGTCGATCTCGGCGATCTCCACCTGGATCTTCTCGCCGACGCTCATGACGTCCTCGACGTTCTCGATGCGCTTGCCGCCGTGCAGCTTGCGGATCTGCGAGACGTGCAGCAGGCCGTCCTTGCCCGGCATGAGCGAGACGAACGCGCCGAACGCGGCGATCTTGACGACCGTGCCGAGGTAGCGCTCGCCCACCTCCGGCATGTGCGGGTTGGCGATGGCGTTGATCGCCGAACGGGCCGCCTCGGCGGACGGGCCGTCGGTGGCGCCGATGTAGATGGTGCCGTCGTCCTCGATGGTGATCTCGGCGCCCGACTCGTCCTGGATCTGGTTGATCATCTTGCCCTTCGGGCCGATGACCTCGCCGATCTTGTCGACCGGGACCTTGATCGTGATGATGCGCGGCGCGGTCGGGTTCATCTCCGCCGGGGAGTCGATCGCCTCCTGCATCACGTCGAGGATCGCCAGGCGGGCGCCCTTGGCCTGCTTGAGGGCACCGGCCAGCACGCTGGCGGGGATGCCGTCGAGCTTGGTGTCGAGCTGCAGGGCGGTGATGACGTCCTTGGTGCCGGCGACCTTGAAGTCCATGTCGCCCATGGCGTCCTCGGCGCCGAGGATGTCGGTCAGCGTCACGTAGCTGTCGCCCTCGCCGATCAGGCCCATCGCGATGCCCGCGACCATGGCCTTGAGCGGCACACCGGCGTCGAGCAGCGCCATCGTGGAGGCGCAGACCGAGCCCATCGAGGTGGAGCCGTTGGAGCTGAGAGCCTCGGACACCTGCCGGATCGCGTACGGGAACTCCTCACGCGTGGGCAGGACCGGGATCAGCGCCCGCTCGGCCAGCGCGCCGTGGCCGATCTCGCGCCGCTTGGGCGAGCCCACCCGGCCGGTCTCACCGGTGGAGTAGGGCGGGAAGTTGTAGTTGTGCATGTAGCGCTTGGTCCGCTCAGGGTTGAGCGTGTCGATGACCTGCTCCATGCGCAGCATGTTGAGCGTCGTGATGCCCAGGATCTGGGTCTCGCCGCGCTCGAACAGGGCCGAGCCGTGCACCCGGGGCACCACGTGGACCTCGGCCGACAGGGCGCGGATGTCCTTGGTGCCACGGCCGTCGATGCGGATGCCCTCGCTGATGACCCGCTCACGCATGAGCTTCTTCATCACCGAGCGGAACGCGGCGCTGATCTCCTTCTCGCGTCCCTCGAACTCGGGCAGCAGCTTCTCGGCGGCCAGCGCCTTGACCTTCTCCAGCTCCGCCTCGCGCTCCTGCTTGGGAGCGATGGTCAGCGCGGCGGCCAGCTCGGTCTTCACCGCGTTCTCGACCGCGGCGTAGACGTCCTCCTGGTAGTCGAGGAAGACGGCGTACTCGGCGGTCTCCTTCGCGGCGACCTGCGCGATGCGCGACTGCGCCTCGCACAGCACCTTGATGAACGGCTTGGCGGCCTCCAGGCCCTGCGCGACCGTCTCCTCGGTCGGGGCCACGGCGCCGTCGGCCACCAGCTTCAGCGTGTCCTTGGTGGACTCGGCCTCGACCATCATGATGGCGACGTCGCCGTCGGCCAGCACCCGGCCGGCCACGACCATGTCGAAGGTCGCCCGCTCCAGCTCGGAGTGGGTCGGGAAGCCCACCCACTGGCCGTCGATCAGCGCGACGCGGACGCCGCCGATCGGGCCGGAGAACGGCAGGCCGGCCAGCTGCGTCGACAGCGACGCGGCGTTGATCGCGACCACGTCGTACAGGTGGTCGGGGTTGAGCGCCATGATGGTCGCGACGACCTGGACCTCGTTGCGCAGGCCCTTGACGAACGACGGGCGCAGCGGCCGGTCGATCAGGCGGCAGGTGAGGATGGCGTCCTCGGAGGGACGGCCCTCACGCCGGAAGAACGAGCCGGGGATGCGGCCCGCGGCGTACATGCGCTCCTCGACGTCCACCGTGAGCGGGAAGAAGTCGAGGCTCTCCTTGGGCTGCCGGGACGCGGTGGTCGCGGACAGCACCATCGTGTCGCTGTCGAGATACGCGACGGCCGAACCCGCCGCCTGACGCGCCAGACGACCGGTCTCGAACCGGATCGTGCGCGAGCCGAACGCGCCGTTGTCGATAACGGCTTCGGCGGTGTGGACACCCTCCACGGGGGACCTCCTTTTGGTCGGTCACCCGCGCCCTCTTTTCTCACCGGCACCCTCGTTAGGTGCAGCGCCGGTCTTCGATCGAAGCGCCCGGTCTTGCTTACCGGAAGCCACTACCGAGGACCGGCCCGCAGGCGTCGCGGGTCGCATGGTGCTGAGCGGACGCGGGGGCTGTAGTGTCTTGGATCTTCAGTTGTATGCCAGATGCCCACCGCGTCAGCGGCGACACACCGGCCTTCTGCGCCATATGAGAAGGGAGCGACGCGGACGCCGCTCCCTCACCATGTTATCGCCGCAGGCCGAGCCGCTCGATGAGCGACCGGTAACGCGCGATGTCGACCTTCTGCAGGTACTTCAGCAGGCGGCGCCGGCGTCCGACGAGCAGCAGCAGACCACGACGGCTGTGGTGGTCGTGCTTGTGCGTCTTCAGGTGCTCGGTCAGCTCGCTGATGCGCTTGCTGAGCAGCGCGATCTGCACCTCGGGCGACCCGGTGTCGCCGTCGGCCGTCGCGTACTCGGCGATGATGGTCTTCTTGGCAGCGGTGTCGAGGGACACGGCTCTCCTTCAATCTACGGGCACGCCTGCGAACAGGAAGAGCGAGCGACCGTGCGTGCCTACAGTCACCGCAGCGAAGGCCGTCAGGGCAGCGCGCTGCGGCGCCGTCACAGAGCCGACATGCAAGAGTACCACCACGGGTGGCGTGTCCACGTACTCCGCGTGACGCCGGGGGCCAGGAGACGGCCCGGGAGGCGGCTCAGGAGGCGGGCCGCGACGGCGGTCAGGCGGTCAGGCGGCGGGCCGCGGCGACGTCGGCGTTGATCTGCTCGACCAGCGCCTCGATCGAGTCGAAGCGGGTGTTGCCGCGCAGCCGGGCCGCGAACTCCACCGCGACGTGCACGCCGTACAGCTCCAGGTCGTCGCGGTCCAGCGCGTACGCCTCGACGGTGCGCGGCACGCCCTCGAACGTCGGGTTGGTGCCGATCGAGATGGCGGCGGGCCAGCGCTCGCCCGCGTAGACGACCGGCAAATTGGCGACGGGCACGCACTCCATCCACCCGGCGTAGACCCCGTCGGCTGGGATGGCCGTGTGCGGCGGCGTCTCCACGTTGGCCGTGGGGAAGCCGAGCTGACGGCCGCGCTGGTAGCCGCGCACCACGACGCCCTCGACCCGATGCGGGCGGCCGAGCTCCGCGGCGGCGCCCTCGACGTCGCCCGCCACCAGCCGCTCCCGGACACCGGCGCTGGAGACCCCGTCGAGCAGCGGGACGGTCTCCACCGTGAAGTCGTGCTTGTCCCCCAGCGCGCGCAGCGTCTCGACGTCGCCCGCCGCGCGGTGACCGAACGTGAAGTCCTCGCCGACCACGACCGTCGCGGCGCGCAGCCGGTCGGACAGCACGGTCTCGGCGAAGTCGTCGGCGCTCGTGCGCGACAGCTCCAACGTGAACTCCAGCACGCACAGCTCGTCCACGCCCAGCGCGGTCAGCAGCTCCGCGCGCCGCCGCGGCGTGGTCAGCCTGGGCGTCCACGAGCCAGGCACGACGACGTCGTCGGGGTGCGGCTCGAACGTGACGGCCACGCAGCGCGCCCCCAGCTCGCGGGCGGCGGCGACAGCCCGCTCGATCACCCGCCGGTGTCCGCGGTGAACGCCGTCGAAGACGCCGACGGCGACCACGGATCTCTCCGAACCCTGCACGCCACCCTGCACGCCGGCCCCATTCGCTCGTGGCGGATCAGTCCCCCCAAGCCTGCCATGCGGCCGGGCGTTCGCTCCAATCGAGGGGGGCGATGGAGAGGGGTACCATCGGTCGCACCATGCCTCGATACGCGCTGCTGATCCTGCCCGCCTACAACCGCGTCTACGGCGAGAGCTCTCCCCGGCTGACCCGGGCCGAACTGGCCGTCTTCAGCGAGCGGGGGCTGCGCGGCGCCGTGTCCGACATCGGCGAGACGCGCATCGGCGGCCTGCCGTACGTGACGTTCGAGACGCCCGAGCCGCTGGGCGAGGACGACGTCGCGCTGCTGTCCAACCTCTCGTCGGTCTACGCCCTCTTCGAGATGAAGGGGCTCGGGACGGAGGGCGAGCTGCTGAGACCGCTGGGCATGCGGCCGCTCGACCGGCTGAGCAGCGACCTGCTCACGATCCAGAAGTACGCGGGCAAGACCAACGAGCACTTCACCAAGCTGCTGCTCAACGTCACCGTGCTGGCCTCCGACTTCCCGCTCGGCGGCAGACTGTCCGTCTTCGATCCGATGTGCGGGCGCGGCACCACCCTCAACCAGGCCCTCATGTACGGCTACGACGCCTACGGGCTGGACGTGGACGGCAAGGACGTCGAGGCCTACACCGGGTTCATCAAGACGTGGCTGCGCAACAAGCGGCTCAAGCACACGGCCGAGACCGTGCCGGTGCGCCGGGAGCGGGCGCTGGTGGGCAGGCGGCTCAACGTCGCCTTCGCGCTGTCGAAGGACGAGTTCAAGGCGGGCGACGTGCAGCACGTCTCCGTGGTCAACGCCGACACCCTGCGCAGCCGCGAGTTCTTCAAGCCCCGCTCGTTCGACGTGATCGTGACCGACGCCCCGTACGGCGTGCAGCACGGCAGCCACGGCGGGCGGGCCGGCGGCAAGGGACTGTCGCGCAGCCCCCTGGAGCTGATCTCCAAGGCCGTGCCGGTGTGGGCGGAGCTGCTACGGCCCGGCGGGGCGCTGGGCGTGTCGTGGAACACCTACGGCGGCGGCCGGGAGGAGCTGGCTGCCATCCTCGCCTCGGCGGGGCTGGAGGTGGCGGCGCTCCCCGACTTCGAGCACTGGGTGGACCAGGCCATCGTGCGCGACCTCATGGTGGCCCGCAAGCCGTAGGGATCAGCTCTCTCGCGTCCCGGTCCACGGCACAGCGGGAGGGGGCCGCTAGGAGGCGAAGACCGCCAGCGGGCGGGCCGTGCGGCCCTGCTCCTCCACCAGCGCCAGCAGGTCGCCGTCCGGGCCGAACACCCCGATCGGCCCCGCGCCCAGCCCCGCGGCGGGCAGCCGCCCACCGTGGCGGACCAGCGTCGCCTGCTCGGCCGTCACGTCGCGCCGGGGGAAGGCCGCCGCGACCGCCTCGCCGATGGGCAGGACGACGCACTCCTGCGCCAGCTCGTCCAGCGTGCGGGCCATCGACAGGTCGTACGGGCCGACCCGCGTGCGGCGCAGCCGGGTCAGGTGGCCGCCGACGCCGAGGCCCGAGCCGAGGTCACGGGCCAGGGCCCGGATGTAGGTGCCGCTGGAGCAGGTGACCACCGCGTCCACGTCCACCACGTCGTCGTGGGCGCGCACGTCGAGCACCTCGAAGCCGTACACGGTGACCGGCCGGGCGGCCAGCTCCACCTCCTCGCCGGCGCGGGCCCGCTTGTAGGCGCGCTGCCCGTCCACCTTGATCGCGCTGACCTGCGGCGGGATCTGCATGATCTCGCCGGTGAGCGCGGCCACGCCCTTGTGGACCTCCGCCGGGGTGACGGCGGCGGCCGAGGCCGTGGCTGTGACCTCGCCCTCGGCGTCGTCGGTGTTGGTGGTCACGCCGAGCCGCATGGTCGCCGTGTAGACCTTCTCGGTCAGCGCCAGGTGGCCGAGCAGCCGGGTCGCCTTCTCCACGCCCACCACCAGCACGCCCGTCGCCATCGGGTCGAGCGTGCCCGCGTGGCCGACCCGGCGCGTGCCCGCGAGGCGGCGCATCCTGGCCACCACGTCGTGCGACGTCCAGTCGGCGGGCTTGTCGACGATGATCAGGCCACTCTCGGCCATCTAGACCTTCCTCAGCTGCTCGCGGAACCTCGTCATGGTCTCCTCGACGCCGTCGTGCGAGGTGAACCCGGCGGCGTTGTGGTGCCCGCCGCCGCCCATCGCCGTGCACACCGCCGCGACGTCCACCGCGCCCTTGGAGCGGGTGGACACCTGCCAGGCGCCGTCGTCGTCCTCCTTGCACACCACCGCCACCTCGGCCTCGTCGGCCCGGCGCACGATGTCGATGACGCCTTCGAGCTCGCTGTACGGCAGGCCGTACGCGGCCCGGTCGACCCGCGTCACGTACGTCCACACGAGCCCGTCCTCCAGCTTCACCCGGTCGAGCGCGGCGGCGAGCACCTTGAGGTAGCCGAACGGCGAGCGGTCCCACAGCTCCCGGGCGATCTCGTCGGTGCGCAGTCCGGTGGCGACCAGGCGCGCGGCCATCTCGTGGGCCGCGGGAGAGGTCGAGGAGTGCCGGAAGGACCCGGTGTCGGTCACCAGCCCCGCGTACAGGCACGTCGCGATGTCACGGTCCAGGGTGCCGCCGAGACGGTAGATGAGCTGCTCGGCGAGCATGGCCGTGGCGGCCGCCTTCGGGGAGATGAGGCCGAGCGTGCCGAACCCGGAGCACGACGGGTGGTGGTCCACCACGATCAGCTCGCGGGCGGCGGCGGCGTTCGCGCCGAGCAGGCCGAGCCGGTCGGACGACGCCGAGTCGAAAGTGATCATCAGCTCGGGCGCGGCCGGGAAGTCCTGGGGCGGGCTCAGCATGTCCTGGCCCGGCAGGAACCCGAGCAGGCGCGGCACCGCGAACCGGCGGTCGCCGAACGACGCGACGACCCGCTTGCCCAGCGAGCGCAGCACGAAGCCGGTGGCCAGCATCGAGCCGAGCGCGTCGCCGTCGGGCGACACGTGACAGGCCAGGGCGATCTCGTCGGCCCGGGAGATGAGCTCGACCGCCCGCTCCCAGGCCGCCTCGGGGACGCCGCCGCCCAACGGGTCCTGGCCCGTCACGCCGCGGTCTCCCGTGGCGCCGGCCTCCGGCGGGACGACCGCGCGGCCGGGAGGCGCCGTTCGATCAGGAGGCGCCGTGTGATCGGGCGGCACCGTGTGGTCGGAAGGCGCCGTGTGATCGGGCGGCACCGTCCGGGCGTGGACGTCGGGCGTCACGGCGCCGGGTGTCCCGCCTGGTCGTCCTCCTCCTCATCGGCCTTCTTGTAGGGGTCGGCCTCGCCCGCGTAGGCGGCCCCCTCGGCCTTGCGCGCCACTTCGGCGTCCTTCGCCCGTGCCGCGTTGATGAGGGTGTCGAGCTGCCGCGCGCTGTCGGGCAGCGGGTCGTGCTTGAACGTCAAGGTCGGGGTGAACCGCACACCTGTCTGCCGGCCCACCTCCGCCCGGATGACACCCTTGGCGCTCTCCAGGGCGGCGGCGCTGTCGGCGCGCTCGGCGTCGGAGCCGAACACCGTGTAGAAGACCGTGGCCTCGCGCAGGTCAGCGGTGATGCGCGTGTCGGTCACGGTGACGAAGCCCAGGCGCGGGTCCTTGATCCGCCGCTCCAGCATCTCGGCGACGATCTGCTGGATGCGGTCGGCGAGCTTGCGCGCTCGCGCTGCGTCCACCATGTTCGCTCCCCCTCACGCACGACGCTCGTCGTGCAGTCGTTCAGTCTTCGTCGTTGTAGAGCCGCTGCCTGGCCGACAGCAGCTCGATCTCAGGCCGGAACGCCACCAGCCGCTCGCAGGCGTCCATCACTTCCTTGCAGTTGGCCGCCGAGGCGGACACCACCGCGATGCCGACCTCCGCCCGGCGATGCAGGTCGAGATGGCCGGTCTCGGCCACGGCCACGGCCGGAAAGCGCCGCTGCACCTCCGCGACCAGGGGACGCACGACGGAGCGCTTCTGCTTCAGCGAGTGGACGTCGCCGAGCAGGATGTCCAGGGTAAGAGCACCCACATACATCGTTGGTTGCCACCGCTTGTCCTGGTGAGTGAGACGCACGCCGGTCCTGCTGCGGTGGGGACCAGGCCCGGGCGTGCGAGGGGCGCTCGGCGGATGGTCCGCCGAGCGCCCGGCCGCGTGCTTACGCGCGCGGCTTCTCCCGCATTTCGAACGTCTCGATCACGTCGTCGATCCGGATGTCGTTGTAGCCGACACCGATACCGCACTCGAAGCCCTCGCGGACCTCGGTCGCGTCATCCTTGAAGCGACGCAGCGACGAGACGGTCAGGTTGTCCGCGACGACGACGCCGTCGCGGATGATCCTGGCCTTGCTGTTGCGGACGATCAGGCCGGAGCGGACCAGCGAACCGGCGACGTTGCCGATCTTCGGCACCTTGAAGACCTCGCGGACCTCCGCCGTGCCCATCTGGACCTCTTCGAACTCGGGCTTGAGCATGCCCTTGAGCGCCGCCTCGATCTCCTCGATCGCCTGGTAGATGACCGAGTAGTAGCGGATGTCGACGCCCTCGCGCTCGGCCAGGTCGCGCGCCCGGGGCTCAGGCCGGACGTTGAAGCCGATGATGACCGCGTTGTCGTCGGCGACGGCCAGGTTGACGTCGTACTCGGTGATGGCGCCGACGGCGCGGTGCAGGACACGGAGCCTGACCTCGTCGCCAACGTCGATCTTGAGCAGAGCGTCTTCCAGGGCCTCGACCGAGCCGGACACGTCACCCTTGATGATGAGCTTGAGCTCGTCGACGCGGCCCTTCTCGAGGTCGCTGAACAGCTCCTCGAGGGTGCGGCGACGGCTCGACTTCGCCATGTCGGCGCTGCGCTTGCGCGCCGCGCGCTGCTGGGCGATCTGGCGGGCCATGCGGTCGTCGGTGACGACGATGAAGTTGTCACCGGCGCTCGGCACGGCCGTCAGGCCCATCACCAGGACGGGACGGGACGGCGTGGCCTCTTCGACCAGCTCGCCGCTGTCGTCGAGCATCGCCCGGACGCGGCCGTAGGCCTCGCCACAGACGATCGAGTCGCCGACGCGGAGCGTGCCGCGCTGGACGAGGACGGTCGCGACGGGGCCGCGGCCCTTGTCGAGGTGCGCCTCGATCGCGATGCCCTGGGCGTCCATGGTCGGGTTGGCCCGCAGGTCGAGCTCGGCGTCGGCGGTCAGGATGATCGCCTCGAGGAGCTCCTCGATGCCGGTGCCGTTCTTCGCCGAGATGTCGACGAAGAGCGTCGAGCCTCCGTACTCCTCCGCGACCAGGCCGTACTCGGTGAGCTGGGCCCTGACCTTGTTGGGGTCGGCGCCCTCCTTGTCCACCTTGTTGACCGCGACCACGATCGGCACGTCGGCCGCCTGGGCGTGGTTGAGCGCCTCGATCGTCTGCGGCTTCACGCCGTCGTCGGCCGCGACCACCAGCACCGCGATGTCCGTGGACTTCGCGCCTCGGGCACGCATGGCGGTGAACGCCTCGTGACCGGGGGTGTCGATGAAGGTGATCTTGCGCTCTTCGCCCTCGTGCTCGGTGGCGACCTGGTAGGCACCGATGTGCTGGGTGATGCCACCCGCCTCGCGCGCCACCACGTTGGTCTTGCGGATGGCGTCGAGCAGCTTGGTCTTACCGTGGTCGACGTGACCCATGACGGTCACGACCGGCGGACGCGCGGCCAGGTCGGCCTCGTCGCCGTCGTCCTCGCCGAACTCGATGTCGAAGGCCTCGAGAAGCTCGCGGTCCTCCTCCTCAGGGCTGACGATCTGGATGTTGTAGTCCAGCTCGACGCCGAGCGCCTGCAGGGTGTCCTCGTTGACCGACTGCGTCGCGGTCACCATCTCGCCGAGGTGCAGCATGATCTGCACGAGCGAGGCGGGGTTCGCGCCGATGCGGTCGGCGAAGTCGGACAGCGACGCGCCGCGCGGGAGGCGGATCGTCGCGCCGTTGCCGCGAGCGACCTGCACGCCGCCGATCGCCGGCGCCGACATGTTGTCGAACTCCTGGCGCCTCTGGCGCTTGGACTTGCGACCGCGCGCCGGACGGCCACCGGGACGCCCGAAGGCACCGGCCGTGCCGCCACCGCGACCGCGACCGCCGCCACCGGGACGGCCGGCGAAGCCGCCACCGCCGCCGGGAGCACCGGTGCTGGTGCCGGGACGGCCGAACGGGTGGTCGTCGATCTT
>NZ_JALHBK010000052.1:0-23451 GCF_031570565.1 Nonomuraea sp. 3-1Str | reverse complement strand
CCTCCCCGGGGGGCTTGTTGCACACCGCACTCTCTCGGCGACAGGGGCGCGGGGGAGGGGGGGGGCAGCTCTGTGAGGTTCCTGCGTGGGAGAGCGACAAAGATTAGGGTTAGGAAGGAGAAAGGGAGGTAGAACAGGGGGAGGGCCGGGGGGGGGGGGGGGCCGCCGGGGGGGGCCCCGGGGGGCCCCCCCCGCCCCCCCCCCCGCCCCGGCCCCGCCGGTCCCGTCGAGCCGGGCCGCCCCTGCGGGCCGCTCGCGCCGTCCTTGCCGGCCGGGCCCACCGGGCCGCGCTCGCCCTCGTGGCCGTGCGGCCCCCGGCGTCCGCGCGGGCCCACCGGACCGGGCCACCTCCGCCCGCACCACGCGCGCCGGCATCCGCAATGGTGCCTGCGGCAGTGCGCGCCCGCCACGGCGCCGCGGCCGTCGGCGCTCACCGGCCGTACGCCGGCCACCCCTCCGGTCATGGCGCCCGTGCCTGCCGCTGCCGCGTCCATGCCGGACAGCCCCCAGGCGGCACAGGCCATCGTCAGCGCGAGCGCCGGCATCCTCATCCCACGAAACACTGCATTCCCCCTGTGTCGGTCAGGTCCTATCGGCGATTGAGCACCTGGTGCTGCACTACGGGGGATTCGCTGGGCTCGAAGTAGACCCATCCCTCGTGGACGGCGCTGCCGCCGTCCAGGTAGACGGCCTGGATCAGGTGCACGCCCCTGGTGAGCTCGTCGGTGGTGAACGTGGCGATGCCCATGCCGTTCAGCTGGGCCGAGCCGAGCTCGGTCGTCCCGTCCCTGAAGACCACCTTGCCGCCCGCGTGGACGCCGTCGAAGGTGCCTTCGACGACGGCGGTGAAGGTGACCGGCTCGTTCAGGCGCGAGGGGTTGGGCGAGGAGGTGAGCGTGGTCGAGGTGGGCGGGCGGACCGGCAGCGTGATGTGGGTGGTGGGCTCCACGTCCGTGCCCGTGAGGGCGACGGAGGTGTCGAGCGAGATCGCCCGCCCCACCATGGCCACGCCCTCGTTCACCACGATCCCGTTGCGGGCCAGGATGTTGCCGCGGAAGGTCGAGAGCGTCCCGAGGCCGACGGTGCCCGCGACCGCCCAGAAGACGTTCTTCTCCTGGGCGCCGTTCACGACGTCGATGTTGCTCACCCGGGCGGTGTCCAGGGTGGTGTCGGCCCGGAAGATGAAGACGGCGTCGGGGTCACCCTCGGCGTCCAGCTTGAGGGTGCCGTCGATCTGGAAGGCGCCGCTCCGGCTCGCGTACACGCCGGGGCCGAGGGTCCGGCCGCCGAGCTGCGAGGGGATCGAGCTGTTGGCCGCCCGCCCCCGTGCCTCCTGGTAGGCGCTCACCGCGTCCGCGTGGGCCCGCGCGGCGTACCCGCCGCCCGTGTGGATGTCGCCCAGCACCTCTCCCGGCGGGAAGCCGGTGACGATCGTGCCGGGGCTGACGCCGATGTCGCCCGCGATCCTGGTCAGGTCCGTGCTGTTGACCGCCAGGCCCGCCATGAGCGCGCAGTCCTCGGCCTCGCCGAGCTCGACGGGCGACTGGCGGGCGTCCGCGGTCCGGGTGGAGGCGGTGAGCAGCCCCATGGCCAGCAGACCCGTCAGCGCAGCGGACAACCATGAACGCGGCGAAAGATTGGCCATGCCCGCAAGTGTGGCGACCGGATCACTCCCGACAGGCCCGGACATCGCGCCGGAGCCATGTCATTGCCAGTCCTTGCCTGCGCCACGACCTTCGCCGCCCGCCGCCTCGCGGGCGCCGCCGCCGACACGCCGGACCTCCGGCCGAATCGGCGGCACGAGATCACCTGACTCCTACAGTCGGGTGATATCTCATCTCGAAACGACGGGGGTCCAGACATGAGAGAGAAACTGGTGGTCGTCGGCCAGGGATACGTCGGCCTGCCGCTGGCGATGCGAGCGGTCGACGCCGGGTTCGACGTCGTGGGGATCGACGTCGACGACTGGCGGGTCAAGCGGCTCAACGCCGGGGAGTCGTTCGTCGAGGACATCGGCGACGACCAGGTGGCCGCCGCGCTGAGCTGCGGACGCTACCTCGCCAGCACCGACTACGCCGACGCCGCGGGCTTCGACGTGTGCGTGATCACCGTGCCGACGCCGCTGTCCGAGGGCGCCCCCGACCTCTGCCACATCGCCTCGGCCGGCCGGTCCATCGCCCCGCTGCTGCGGCCGGGCGCCACGGTGGTCCTGGAGTCGACCACCTATCCCGGCACCACCGAGGAGTACCTGCTGCCGATCCTGGAGGACGGCTCGGGACTGCGCGCGCCCGAGGACTTCCTGCTGGGCTACAGCCCCGAGCGGATCGACCCGGGCAACGCCGTCTGGCGCCTGGACAACACGCCGAAGGTCGTCTCCGGCCTGGACGAGACCTCGCTGGAGCGCATCCAGGGCTTCTACCGGCGCGTCGTGGACCAGGTCGTGCCGGTGTCGTCGCTGCAGGTGGCGGAGCTGTGCAAGCTGCTGGAGAACACGTTCAGGCACGTCAACATCGCCCTGGTCAACGAGCTGTCGATCTTCGCCGAGCAGCTCGGCATCGACGTCTGGGAGGCCATCGACGCCGCCTCGACCAAGCCGTTCGGCTTCATGCGCTTCACGCCCGGTCCCGGCGTCGGCGGGCACTGCCTGCCGATCGACCCGTCGTACCTGTCGTGGAAGGTCAAGCGGAGCCTCGGGCACAACTTCCGGTTCGTGGAGCTGGCCAACGACATCAACGACCACATGCCCGACCACGTCGTGAACCGGCTGATGCTGGCGCTCAACCAGCGCGGCAAGGCGCTCAACGGCAGCCGGGTGGTCGTGCTGGGACTGGCGTACAAGAAGAACGCCGGCGACTGCCGCGAGTCGCCCGCGATCGAGGTGGTCAGGGCGCTGCACAAGCTGGGCGCCCGCGTGCGGGCCGCCGACCCGCACGCGGCGGACTGCCGGCTGCCGGCGGGCATCGAGATCGTCGAGGCCACGCGCCGGGAGCTGGCCGAGGCGGACGCGGTCCTGGTGCTCACCGACCACGACGACTTCGACTACGAACTGGTGCGGGAGGTCAGCCCGTACGTCTTCGACACCCGCAACCGCTGCCGGGGGCCGAACGTCGAGGTGCTGTAGAGCCCGGCCCGCGCGTGAGGCCCTCCGGAGTCCTTCCGGAGGGCCTCACTCATGTCCCGGTGCTCACGTCCCGGTGCTCACGTCCCGGTCTGCCGGGCCGGTGCGACCGGGCCGGGCAGCACCTGGCCGAGCCGGGCGGCCGGCGTGCCCGCCGCCGTCACCAGCACGAGCGCCAGCGCCCAGACGCGCGGGCGCGGCAGACCGGCCGCCCCCAGCAGGGCCGCCACCGCCAGCACCACTCCGGCCAGCGTCAGGTACGGCAGGTACAGGGCGAGCTCCCCACCGCCCGGCCGCAGCGGGACGTGGACGCCGAAGACCCAGCGGACCGCGCAGGCCGCCGCCACCCCGGCCAGCGCCGCGCACAGCCCGGCCCTGAACGAGACGCCCGCCTTCCTGATCACGCAGCCGAGCCCGTAGACCGCGGCCATCGCCAGGTACGGGCAGGCCGCCTGGAGGTAGTCCCCCTGTGCCTGGTACGGGTCGCCGAGCAGCAGCAGCGCCCCCAGCCCGGCCGCGCCCATGCCGAGCGCCAGCACGACCGGCGGGCGCGCCAGCAGCCGGGGCCGCCGCAGCAGCCCGAGCACGCCGCACCAGGGGATCGCCCCGCACAGCAGGCAGAGCGCGGTGACGCCGGCCAGCGACGACACCGGAGCCTCGGCCGGGTCCCCCGCGCCGGTCAGCCCGGCCCAGGACGCCCGCACGAACGCCAGCGGCTGCACGGCCGTCCCCTGCCAGGCGTCGCCCAGGAGGGCTGCCTGCGCCGCGAGCGCGCACGCCGCCAGCCCGAGGGCCGCGGTGGCGCGGCGGGGCAGCGAGAACCACTTGACCGCCTCGACCGTCACGACCGCCAGCAGCCCGGCCGCCAGCAGCGGCACATACACGGCCTTGGCCCCGGCCAGGGCGGCGAGCAGCACGGCGAACATCAGCCACACGCCCCGCCGCGACGCCCGGTCGCCGAACAGGTCGAGCAGCAGCACGACGAGGGGCGCGAACAGCAGCGCGCCGAAGGTCTGCGCGGGCATGGCCCACTCCTGCGCGGGCGTCCAGGTGAGGAGACCGGCGGCCGTCCCCGCGTACAGGCTGGGCGCCGTCACGAACGCGGCGGCCGTCAGGGCGGCCAGCGCCTGACGGCGCGAGCCGGTGAAGCGGCGGCCCGCCATGCCGAGCAGCACGACCAGCGCGGCCAGCATCGGCAGCGGGGCCAGCCGGAAGAGCAGCACGGACGGCTCCACGCCGGTGATCCAGCTCGCGGCGGCGAGATGGGCGTGCACGAACCAGTCGTGGCCGAACGGCCCGCCACCCGGCCCGTGGCTGATCAGCCGGTCGATCATGTCCAGGTGAGGCAGGGCGGCGACCGGCGCCGCGCCCCGCGGTCCGGCGATCGGGTGGGCCGCGAAGTAGCCCACGGAGATCCACAGGGTCAGGCCGATCACGGCCAGCGCGAGGCACCACGACCACCACAGCGGGGCCTTGGGCCGGCGGGTCACCCTGCAGTGGGCGCGCAGCCGCGGCACCGCGGCGAACAGCGCGTAGGTGCCCATCGGCCAGGCGGCCACCAGCAGCGGCGCGCCCGCCGCGCGGGCGGGCAGGTAGCACAGGACTTCGGCGGCGTAGCCGAGCGCCAGGCCCAGGGCCAGCTCCTCGGGCAGCGTGTGCGGGCGCCGGTAGAGGACGCGGACCCAGAGCAGGCCGGGCAGGGCCAGGCCGAGCGCGGCGTAGAGGGTGAAGACGCCCAGGTCGGAGATGGGGACGCCGTGGAACCCGAGGACCGCCCCGACACAACCGGCCACGGCCACCGCCGGCAGCCACGCGGACGGCCGCAGCGAGGGCGGGGCCGTGGGGGGCGCGCCTTCCGTGAGGGGGTCGGGGGCGAGAGGCGCTGAACGCGGAAAGGGTGGAGCTTCGGCCATGCGGGCAAGCCTGACGACGTCCAGGCCCCCGTCGGCGCGGGAAAGCCGACCCACGGCGATGTCCTTGCCAATCCTTGCCGGTTTTCGGGGAAGGCCGGGAACGACGCCTCACGCGCGCGGCGCGTCAGGCGCGGGCTGTCAGGCGCGGGGTGTCAGGCGCGGGGTGTCAGGCGTCCAGTGCCGTGGCGATGGCGCGCAGGCCGTGGTCCAGCTCGCCCTCGGTGATGTTGAGCGCCGGCCGCAGCCGCACCGAGCGCGGCCCGCACGACAGCACCAGCACGCCCTGGTCCTCCCGCAGCCGGGAGACGAGGGCGTCCCTGCTCTGCCGGTCCGGCAGGTCGAAGGCGCACATGAGACCGCGCCCCCGCACGCCGGACAGCACGTCGGGCCGCTCGGCCTGCATCTTGGTCAGTCGCTCGACCACCAGCGCGCCGAGCCGCCCGGCGCGCGGCATCAGGCCGTCCCGCTCGACGATCTCCAGCAGGGCGCGGGAGCGGACCATGTCGACCAGGCCGCCGCCCCAGGTCGAGTTGATCCTGCCGCTGACCTGGAAGACGTTGTCCGGCACCAGGTCCACCCTGCGGCCCGCCATGATGCCGCCCACCTGCACCTTCTTGGCGAAGGCCACGATGTCCGGCGCGAGGCCGAGCTGCTGGTAGGCCCAGGGCGTGCCGGTGGTCCCGCCGCCGGTCTGCACCTCGTCCAGGACGAACAGCGCGTCGTACTCGTGGCACAGGCGCTGCATGGCCTGGAGGAACTCGGCGCGCATGTGGTTGTCGCCGCCCTCGCCCTGGATGGGCTCGGCGATGAAGCAGGCGATGTCGTGCGGATGCCGCTCGAAGGCGGCTCGCGCCTGCTCCAGCGCGCGGGCCTCCGCCGCCTCCACGTCGCCGAGGTGCGCGGCCGGCACGTCGATCCGGGGCCAGGCGAACTTGGGGAAGCGGTCGGTCTTGCCGGGCTCGGTGTTGGTCAGGCTGAGGGTGTAGCCGCTGCGCCCGTGGAAGGCCCGGGTCAGGTGCAGCACCTGGGTGCCGAGGTCGGCGGATCGCCCGGCGGCCTCGTTGCGGCGGCTCTTCCAGTCGAAGGCCGTCTTCAGGGCGTTCTCGACGGCCAGGGCGCCGCCCTCGACGAAGAACAGGTGGGGGAGCTCGGGGTCGCCGAGGACGCGGGTGAAGGTCTCCACGAAGTCGGCGAGGTGCTCGGTGTACATGTCGGGGTTGGCGGGCTTGTTGCGCGCGACCCGGCCGAGCAGCTCGGCTGTCTCGGGGTCGAAGGACGGGTTCACGCCGAGCGGCGCCGAGGCGAAGAAGGTGTAGAAGTCCAGGTAACGGCGGCCGTCGCGGGCGTCGACGAGCCAGGAGCCCCGGCTGCGGTCGAGGTCGAGCACGAGGCGGTAGCCGTCGACGAGTAGGTGGCGGGCGAGGCGGGCGTGTACGTCCATGATTCCTCCACAACGAACCAACAGGACATACTTCCCCGCCCATATCCCCATTCATCCGGAAATTTTCTGGAAATCTACGCCGCAGGCTGAAGTTTCTTCACACGGAACGAGAGCACGATCATCGCTATGCCGTACACGATGGCGAAGACTCCGACCAGCCAGATCAGCGTGAGCAGCCCGGCGCCCGGCCAGATCAGCAGCAGCACGCCGAAGATGACCGAGAGGATGCCACCGATGATGAGCATCCACTCGTTGTCGACGACCTTGCGCAGCTGGATGCCGGCCACGATCTCGGTGATGCCGGCGAAGATGGCCCAGAAGGCCACGACGTACAGGAGCGCCAGCGACGTGATGCCCGGCCACAGGAACGCCACGATGCCGGCCAGGACGCCGAGGATGCCGGAGATGATGAGCCAGGCCCGGGACTGAGCGTTGTGCCGGGCGCCGGCGAAGATCGCGAAGATGCCCTCCACGATCGCGTAGGCGCCGAAGAAGATCACCACTATGAGCAGCGTCTTCCCCGGCCAGATGAGCGCGAGGATGCCGAAGATGAGGGCGGCTATGCCCCGGATGAGGATCAGCCACCAGATCCGCGCGATTTGCTCCATGTCGGTCTCTTCTCCAGAAAGATCCCGAAAGCAGACCACCGTCCGGTCAAAAGTCGGCGATCCACCGCCCACCGATCTCCACGCTCCGCACCGGCCCGGCCGGAGATCACATCTGGGCGTAGACGACGATCGACACCGCGATGTACTGCACCAGGTAGGCGGCGATGGTGCAGGCGTGGAAGACCTCGTGGTAGCCGAACCAGCGGGGCGACGGGTCGGGGCGGCGCAGGCCGTACACGATGGCGCCGGCACTGTAGAGGACGCCGCCGACGGCGATCAGCACCACGGCGGCCGGCCCCGCGCCCTCCAGGAGCTGCGGCATCACGAAGATCGCCGTCCAGCCGAGCACCAGGTAGAGGGCCGTGTAGAGCCAGCGCGGCGCGCCGATCCAGCACACCCGGAACACCACGCCGGCCAGCGCCCCGCCCCAGATGACCGACAGCACGGCCACCCGCGCGGCGCCGGTGAGCGCGAGCAGCGCGAACGGCGTGTAGGTGCCCGCGATGATCAGGTAGATGTTGGCGTGGTCGAAGCGGCGCAGCACCTCGGCCAGGCGTGGCCCCAGCGTGCCGCGATGGTAGGTGGCCGAGATGCCGAACAGCAGACCCGAGGTGATCGCGTAGATCGCCGCGGCCAGGCGGGCCTGGAGGGTGGGGCCCAGCGCCACGAGCACGAACCCGCCGACCAGGGTCACGGGCAGCGCTCCGGTGTGCAACCAGCCACGCAGTCTGGGCTTCATGGTGACCGTCGTCATGAAACCTACGGTACCGTAGGTTACAGCCCATTCGGCTACAGATCTTTCGGCTACAGCCCGTTGAGGAAGCGGGAGGTGATCGGCAGCGCGGCCGTCCGCCCCGCCCCGCCGTGCCGGACGAAGACGCAGAAGGCCAGGTCGTCGCGGTAGCCGATGAACCAGCCGTGATCGGCGCCGTCGATCGTCTCGGCCGTCCCCGTCTTGCCCGCCACCCCCGTCGGCAGGCCCGCCCCGCTCGCCGTCCCGTGGTCCACGACCGCCGCCATCATGCCGCGCAGCGCGTCCACGATCCCCGCGTCGAGCTCGACCGGCTTGGGCGGTGGCCCCTCCAGGCGCCGCACCTCCTTCTCGGGCAGCAGTCGCGGCGAGCGCCAGGTGCCGCTCTGCACGGCGGCGGCGACCGCCGCCATGCACAGCGGGGTGGCCTGCACCGAGCCCTGGCCGATGGCGTCCGCGCCGAGCCAGTCGGTGTCCTCCGGCTCCTCCATCGTGCCGCAGGTGCCGCCCGCGCCCGTGGGCAGCGACCTGCCGAACCCCCACTGCCCGGCCGTCGCGAGCAGGTCGCCGGCCGCCAGACGGGTGGTGACCTGCTCGACGAACGTGGTGTTGCACGACAGGGCGAAGGCGTCGGTGAAGCTGACGGTGCCGTGGTCCTCGAAGCCCGCGTTGTGGAACGAGCGGTGCAGGGGGATCTGGTAGTCGCCCGGGCAGGACAGCTCGGCCGCCGGGTCGAGGCCGCTCGCCAGCAGGGCCGCCGCGGTGATCGTCTTGAACGAGGAGCCGGGCGGGAACAGGTCGTCGAAGGCGCTGTGGCCGTCGCCCAGGCGGTCGGCCACCGCCAGCACCTCGCCGGTGCTCGGCCGCAGCGCGACGATCGCGGCGTCCTCGACCCCGTCCAGGGCCCGTGCCGCCGCCGCCTGCACCGGCCGCGACAGCGTGGTGCGCTGGACCACCGGGTCGAGGGCGTGCGTCAGCAGCCGCCGTTCCGGCTGTCCGGGCGCGGCGGCGACCAGAGCGCGTCCGCCGGACGCGACGGCGAACTCCGGCGCGAGCCGTTCGAGATAGGCGTCGGCGTAACTGTCGTGCGGAATCCTGTCGCCCTCGCTGGTGAGGAACTCCGCCTTCACGTCCTCCAACTCGACGATCTTCAGGGTGCCGCCGCCGGCGAGCAGCGGGTGCAGCGTCTCGGGACTCCACAGGACCTTCCATGTCCTGTCCCGCACGGCCAGCCGCAGCGTGCCCGCGAACGGCCACGCCCCGAACTCCCGCAGCGTGCGCGTCCCGGTGAACGGCACCTCGGCCGTCCCCTCCCCCGTGCTCTTCAGCGCCCCCGGCCGCAGCTCGATCTTCTGGACGTGCAGCTCCTCGCTGAAAATCAGGTGGCGGGAGACGAAGTCGGAGGGCGCCTGGTAGACCAGGCGGGCCATGGCCCGCACGTCCCCCTCCCGCCAGGCCTCGAAGTAGGAGTCGGCCGCCTGCCCGGCCGTGCCCCGCACCCGGGCGGCCGAGGCGACCGCGAAGCCGTACGCGCCCAATATCGCCAGAACCGCGACGGTAAGCACGATCAGCCTTCTTCGTCGCATACGGTGTTCTCCCAGGGAGGCAGCAACGTGGCACGAGCACAGCGCGAACCGATGCCCGGCCTGTATCCGGTCACCTTCGGCGAGATCGAACTGCTCCGGGATCTGGACAGGCCGGACGGCTGGGTACTGTCCAAGGATGGCGTACCGCAGTCTTATGTGGACCTACAAGACCCCACATATCTGGAATTCGAGTACGTGCAGCTCATGGCGGATGTCATCGACGTGCTCCCGGAGGGGCCGCTGAGCTGCGTCCACGTGGGCGGCGGTGCCTGCACGATCCCCCGCTACGTGGCCACCACCCGCCCCGGCTCCCGCCACATCGTCGTCGAGCCCGACGGGCTGCTCGTCAACCTGATCCGCGAGCAGCTCGACCTGCGCTCGGTGCCGCGCCTGAAGGTGCTCGTCATGGACGGCCGCGAAGGGGCCGCCCGGGTCTGGGACGCCTCGGCCGACCTGGTCGTGCTGGACGCGTTCGCCGGGGCGACCATGCCGGTCGAGCTGGCGACGGCCGAGTACATGGACGACCTCGCCCGGGTGCTGCGGCCGTCGGGCACGCTGCTCGTCAACCTCGCCGACGGCAAGGGCCTGGCCTTCGCCCGGCGGCTGGCGGCCACGGTGCAGGGCACGTTCGGCCACGTGGCCCTGCTGTCGGAGCCGGGCGTGCTGCGCGGGCGGCGCTTCGGCAACCTCATCCTGGCCGCCTCACGGACGGCCCTGCCGCTCGATCTCCTCACCCGCCGCGCCGCCGGCGGCCTCACGCAGGCGCGATGCCTGCACGGGGACGCGCTGACCCGGTTCGTCGCCGGGGCGGCGCCCATCAGGGACGGCGACCCGGTCCTCGCCCCGGTCCCGCCTCCGGCCGTCTTCGGCTGACCCACCGCACCGCCGATCCACGGCTCGTCACGCCCGCGGAATAGTTGAAACTTGCACTGAGTTGAGGGGGGCACAACGCCACGCGAAGGAGCGCGAGATGCCAGCCGTAACCGTCGAGAACCCGCTCGCCCTGCCGCGCCTGCCCCGGCCGGACGGCGCCAGGCCCGAGCGCAAGGTGCTCGCCGTCGAGACCGCGCCCAGCGGGTTCGAGGGCGAGGGCTTCCCCGTCCGCAAGGCGCTCGCCACCATCAAGCCGGAGTACCTCGACCCGTTCGTGATGATGGACCAGATGGGTGAGATCGACTACGCGGCCGGAGAGCCCAAGGGCACCCCGTGGCACCCGCACCGGGGCTTCGAGACCGTCACCTACATGATCGACGGTGTGATCGACCACCTCGACTCCAACGGCGGTGGCGGCACAATCACCAACGGCGACACGCAGTGGATGACGGCCGGAGCCGGCATTCTGCACCAGGAGGCGCCGCCGGAGTGGCTGGTCCAGCAGGGCGGGCTGTTCCACGGCATCCAGCTCTGGGTCAACCTGCCGGGCGCCAAGAAGATGATCGCGCCGAAGTACCAGGACATCGGGGCGTCCAGCGTCGCGCTGCTGAGCAGCGACGACGGCGGCGCGCTGGTGCGGCTGATCGCCGGTGACCTGGCGGGCCACGCCGGCCCCGGCAGCACCCAGACGCCCATCACGATGCTGCACGCCACGATCAGCCCCGGGGCCCGGCTCACGCTGCCGTGGCGCAAGGACTTCAACGCCCTCGTGTACGCCCTGTCGGGCCGCGGCACCGTCGGTGCGGAGCGGCGGCCGCTCGCGAGCGGCCAGCTCGCGGTGTTCGACGGGTTCGGCGACCGGCCCGGGCGCACCACGGCTGGCGAGTCGATCACGATCACGGCCAAGGACGCGCTGGACGTCATCGTCCTGGGCGGGGAGCCGATCGGGGAGCCGGTGGCCCACTACGGGCCGTTCGTCATGAACACGCACGCCGAGCTGGTTCAGGCCTTCGAGGACTTCCAGGCCGGCCGCCTCGGCACCGTCCCGGCCGGACACGCCTGACCGCCGGCCGCCGATCAGCGACCACCGGCCGCCGCCCGAGGATCGGGTGGCGGCCGGCGCGGTGCAGCGCGGAGTGGCGCGGCGGCTCAGCCCAGGGTGAGGCAGGCGACGCGCGCGCCCGCCTCGCCGGCCTGGGGCCCGCTGGCGGTCGTCTGCTTGGCGTGGATCACCAGCGAGTGCGGCCGGTGGCCCGGGGAGAACGTCCACGCGTTGCGCGCGGTGGCGCGACCGGCGCCCGTGGAGTCGGTGGTGAAGTCGAGCCAGACCTCGTTGGCGGCGCTGGCCTCGCCCTTCTCGTGCTGGTAGTGCGGGCCCGAGTCGTCGGGCTTGGCGCCGCACGGCTTGGTGTGGAGATGGGCGCCGTAGGCGCGGTCGGGCAGCAGGCCCTCGACGACGAGCGAGGACAGCGTCTGGCCGCTGGACGACTCGACGGTGACGCTGGCCCGCCCCCCCTGGGGGGCCAGCTTGCGGTCGTAGACGATGGCGCGCTTGCCGTCCTGCGTGAAGTCGCCGCTGGAGGCCAGCGAGCCCGACTTGTCGGACGCGCCGCGGTGCCCGCCCTCGGGGCTGGGCGCCGGCGACGGCGTGTGCGCCGCCGCCTCCTGGGCCGGAGTGTCCTGGGTCTGGGCGGTGCCGGCCTGACCGGCCGTGGTGGGTGCACAGCCTGCCGCCAGAACGGCGAGCAGCACTATGGGAACGGGCATGCGCATGGAAAACCCCCGGGGTGGTGACAAAGGATCGCGTCACGAGCGGGTACGGCCGGCTCGTGGAGGGCCACCACTCTAGCGGGTGACCGAGTGGCTACGCACAGTGTTCGCCGACGATCCCGTCGATGAGGGCGGCCGGCGCGAAGTCCGTCTCGGTCAGGGCGTTTTTGTCATGCGTGGTGAGGGCCGGATGGTGTTCGGTCATTTGAGGGCGCCGGCGCCGAGGCCCGACTGGATCTGACGCTGGAAGATGACGTAGACCACGAGCACCGGCAGGATCGCCATGCTGACCGCGGCGAACAGGCCGGGCCAGTCGGCCTCGTAGCCGGCCAGCGTGGAGATGTCGGCGATGCCCTGGGTGATCACCCAGTCGTCCCGGTCGCGGGCGAGCAGGACGAGGGGCAGCAGGTACTGGTTCCACTGGCCGAGCACGTTGAAGATCGTGATGCTGACCAGGCCGGGCCGGGCCATGGGCACCATGATCTGGAAGAACGTGCGGGTGTGCGAGGCGCCGTCGATGCGGGCGGCCTCGGCGACGGTCTCGGGCAGCGTGCGGAAGAACGCCGCCAGGAAGAAGATTGTGAACGGCAGCGAGTACGCGATGTAGACCAGGATGATCCCGGTGTGCGTGTACAGCAGCCCGACCCGCTTGACCACGAAGAACAGCGGTCCCAGCGCCAGGAACACCGGGAAGGCCATGCCGGCCGTGAAGTAGTAGTAGATCATCCGGCTGCCCGGGAACCGGTAGCGCGCGAGCACGTACGCCGCCATCGACCCGAAGAGCATCGTCCCGAGCGTGCTGAAGAACACGACGATGACGGTGTTCACCAGGTACTGCCCGATGTGCGCCTTGCTCCAGGCCCGTCCCCACGCGCCGAGCCGCAGCTCGCCGGGGAGCTGGAGCGCGTCGCCGAAGATCTCGGTGTTGCTCTTGAACGACGCCAGGAACGTCCACAGCAGCGGCGCGATGATCAGCACGGCCCAGATGACGAGCGCGAGGTGGGACAGCCCGCCGAGCACGCCCGGCCGCGGCCTGCCGGAGCGAGGGGGTTGCGGTGCCATGGTCAGGGGTCGATCCTCTCCCGGCGGGTGGTGCGCAGCGTCAGCACCGCGAACGTGACGGTCAGGAAGAACAGCGCCACCCCCATGGCGGAGGCGTAGCCCACCTTGGAGTAGGAGAAGGCCGTCTTCCAGATCTCGATGGGCAGCACGGTCGTGGCGCCGTCGGGCTCGCCCTTGTCCCCCGCCAGCACCTGGATGAGCGCGAACCCGTCGAAGGCCGCGATGCCCAGGTACACCCAGCCCACCTGCACGGTGTCGCGCAGCAGCGGCAGGGTGATCGAGAAGAACAGCCGGATCCGCCCGGCCCCGTCGAGGGCCGCCGCCTCGAAGTAGTCCTTCGGGATGGCGGCCATCCCGGCCGAGAACAGCACCACGTAGAAGCCGACCGCCTGCCAGACCATCACCGCCATGATCGACCAGAGCGCGAGGCGCGGCTCGATCAGCCAGCCGACCGGCTCCATCCCGAGCTTGACCAGCGCGCCGTTGATCACCCCGCTCTCGTCCGGCCGGTAGACGGCCTTGAACAGCACCCCGACCACGGCGACGGCGAGCACCTGCGGGATGAAGAACACGACCCGGTAGAACCCCGAGCCGGGCACGCCCGTCATGCCCGCGCCGCGCGACCCGCCGCCCAGGTTGAGCAGGAACGCGAAGAACAGCGCGATCACGATGGTCGCGATCGGCAGCGCCAGCAGCAGGATGCCGTGGTTGCGCAGGGCCCGCCAGAACACCTCGTCCCCGAGCAGGCGGCCGAAGTTGTCCAGTCCGACGTAGTTCAGGCGCGAGGAGATGCCGTTCCAGTCGGTCAGCGAGATCTGGAACGCCTGCACGTACGGGCTGATGACGAAGACCGTGTACAGGACGATCGGGACGGCGAGGAATCCGGCGACGAAGCCGTATGTGCGCCACCGCTCCATCGGCTACTGGCCCCGCATCTGCTTGGGGACGGAGCCGTCCTTGCGTACCTTGTCCGCCTTGTCCTGCATCTTGGCGCAGAACTCCTCCGGGGTGATCCGACCGGCCATGACCACGTTGATCTGCTCGGTGCCGTAGTCGAACAGCTCCTTGTACCAGCCCTCGAAGCGCGCGTCGGTGATGATGTTCTGGCCGGCGGCGTCCTGGGCCTTGGCGGCGCTGCGCAGGCCGGGGGTGAGGTCGAGTCCCTCGGCGGCGCCGTTCACCACCGTGAGGTTCTGGGTCTTCTCGGTGAAGCCCCGGGCGCCGTCCTTGGAGAGCATGACCCGCAGGTACTCCAGGCCGCCCTGCGGGTTCTTGCCGCGGGCCGCGACGAAGAAGTTCTCGCCGACGCCGACCTGGATCGCGCCGTACGGCATCTTGTCGGCCGCCGTCACGTCCGGGACGGGGGCGATGGCGTACTCGAAGCCGTCGGGCTTGTCCTTGGCCATCTCGTTCTCGATCCAGGAGCCGACCGGGTAGAAGAGCAGCTTGTCCTGCAGGTGCTTGACCTGGGTCTGGGTGTGGTCGAGGCCGAAGTACGCCTTGTCGCCGTACTTCGCCTGGATGTCCGCCCAGGCGGCGACGGCCTGCTTGACCGGGTCGGCCTTCCAGGCGTTGTCGATCAGGTTGTCGATGTCGATGAGCACCTGGTTGCCGCCGATCTTGGCGGCCGTGTAGAGGACGTTCCAGAGCTGGTAGTACGGCCCCTTCTGCCCCGGATAGGCGAACAGCAGGATGCCCTCGGCCTTGGCCGCCTCGCCCAGGGCCGTGAACTCGGCCCACGTCCTGGGCGGCGTCCACCCCTTGGCGGCGAACAGCTTGGCGTTGTACCACAGGGCGCGGTGGGAGACCGTGTAGTTGAGGACGAGGTCCTTGCCGTCGATCTTGGCGTTGTCGATGACGGCCGGGGTGACGACGTCGCGGATCTTCTTGGCGGGGTCGTCGATCGAGGGGGCGTCGAACAGGGCCGTCAGGTCGGCCAGGTGCCCCTGCTTGGCCAGTGCCACCAGGTCGAGGGCCTCGGGGCCGGAGTTGTTGACCACGTCGGGCACGTCGCCGCTGACGAACAGCGGGCGGAGCTGGGTGCCGATCTGCTGGGTGGCGTTGTGCTCGACCGCCGCGCCGGGGAACTCCTTCTTGTACAGCGCCTCGTGGACGTCCTTGGCGTACGCGTCGCCGTAGCCGCCGCTGAAGATGGTGACCTTCAGCGGCTTCTTGGCGTCCACCCCGAACGGGTTCGCGGGGCTCGTGGAGCCGGTGGCGGAGGTGACGGGCGCGGCCGGCTCCTCGGCGCCGCCGGTGGCGCAGCCGCCCAGCAGGCCCGCTCCGGGCCCCACGATCAGCGCCGTCATGCCGATGCGCCGGATGAGCTGCCGTCGGGTGATCTCTCCGGGGTGGGTCATGGGGGCTCCTGGAGGGCAATTAGGAAAGTTTCCTAAACGTTTGCCCGAACGTACGGACGGCCTCCGAGCTGCGTCAAGGGGTCGCCATCGAGACGTGACCCTGCCGTGACCCCGTGGCGCCCGGATGATCCCAGGACAGCATCGTCCACCACCGGCGAGAAGGGCAAGAGCCGCGAACCGCCCGAGACCGGTCAGCCCAGGTGGGCGCGGGTCTCGGCGAAGGCCAGGTCCGTCCCTTCGAGGGCGCGGGCCACGTCCTCCTCGGTGTGGGCGGCCGACATGAACCAGTTGTGCCACGGATGGAGGTAGACCCCGTGCCGCAGGCAGGCGTCGCTCCAGTACAGGGCCGTGGACAGGTCGGCGTCGCCGTCGAAGCTGAGCCACGGGATCGTCACCGGGCCCGTCTGGTTCACCGTGAAGCCGTGCGCCTTGGCCTGCGCGTACAGCCCCTCGCGCAGCCGCGTGCCGGCGCGCTCCATCGCGGCGATGCCGTCCTCGTCGCGCAGCGTCTCGATCGTCGCCTTGGCCGCGGCCATCGCCACCGCCGAGAACCAGAACGAGCCCGTCGAGTACAGGGTCTGGGCCGCGCCGCGCAGCGCGTCGGTGCCCGTCACGGCGGCGATCGGGTAACCGTTGGCCATGGCCTTGGACCAGGCCGTCAGGTCGGGGCGCACCCCGTACGGCTCCCACGATCCGCGCAGGTCAACCCGGAACCCGGCCCGCACGTCGTCGATCACCAACGCGGCCCCGAGCCGGTCGGCCAGCGCCCGCGCGCCCCTGGCGAAGGCGGGCTCCACCAGCTCCTGGTCCTCGAACGAGTCATGCTTGAACGGCGTCACGATGATCGCCGCCACGTCGCCCTCGACGGTCGCCGCCGCGGCCTCCAGCGACTCCAGCGAGTTGTAGGCGAACTCCACCAGGTCGGCGCGCTCGTTCGGGGTGGTGCCGGCGGTCGACGGCGTGCACCACGGGTCGGCGCCGTGGTAGGCGCCGTGCGCCATGAGCACCTTCGTGCGGCCGGTCGCCGCGCGGGCCACCATGAGCGCCTGCGTGGTGGCGTCGGTGCCGTTCTTGGAGAACATCGCCCAGTCCGCGCTGGGGACCAGGTCCACCAGCAGCTCGGCCAGCTCCACCATGACGGGGCCCGGCCCGTTCAGGCAGTCGCCCTGGGCGAGCTGCCGGGCCGCGGCCTCCTCCACGCGCGGGTGCCGGTGGCCCAGCACGACGGGGCCCCAGCTGCACATGAAGTCGATGTACTCGCGGCCGTCCACGTCCCACTGCCGGCAGCCTTCGCCGCGCTCGAAGAACTGCGGGTAGCCGGGGGCGAAGATGGCGGCGTTGAGGTGGCCGTACATGCCGCCGGGGACGACTTTCAGCGCCCGCGCGCGCAGCTCGGCGTCTTTCATCGGTCAGGCCTTCTCTCGGATCGTCGGGACACGCGTCAGGACGCGCTTCGGGGCACGCCTCAGGGCATGTCTCAGGACAGCAGGGCGAGCGTGGAGTCGAGGTCGGTGATGCCGGCGTCGGAGCCGAGGCCGGTGGCGACGCGGGCGGCGGCGGCCGTCCCCCAGCGGGCGGCGCCCAGCACGTCCTGCCCGTGCAGCAGGCCGGTGACGAAGCCGGCGCAGTACGCGTCACCGCAGCCCGTCGTGTCGGAGACCTCGACCTTCAGGGCCGGCACGTGCTCGACGCCGTCGGCGGTGGCGACGAGGCTGCCGTCGCCGCCGAGCGTGACGATCACCCCGCGCGGTCCGTCGGCCAGCAGCTCCAACGCCGCCTCGGCCACGTCCCCGCCGTCACCTTCGACGCCGTCGCCGTGCTCCAGCCCGGCCATGAGCAGCGCCTGCGACTCGTTGGGCAGCACGTAGTCCACGTGGGGCAGGAACACCCTGGCCATGCCCAGCAGGTCGGGCAGCTCCGACAGCAGATCCATCGTCACGACGGTCCCGCCCGCGCGGAGCGAGTCGAGCAGCTCGAAGAACCGCGGATCGCCCAGCCCGAACGTCACGTCCATCCCGCCCAGGTGGACGGCCCGCGCCCCGCGCAGCGCCGCCACGTCGAGGTCGGCGAGCGTCACGCCGAGGTTGGCGCCGGGCACGTGGAAGCTGGGCCGGCCGCCGTCCGGCCTGATCGGCAGGATCGACGCGGCCGTCTGCTCCCCCGGCCTGCGCACCAGGCGCGAGGCGTCCACGCCGCGCTTGGCGAGCACCGCCAGCAGGAAGTCACCGAGCTCGTCGTCGCCGACGGCGCCCATGGTGACGACCTGGTTGCCCAGCTTGACCAGGTCCACGGCGGTGCCGGCGGCGGCGCCCGCGGCGGTCAGGCGGATCTGGTCCACCAGCACGGTGTCCTGGCCCTCGGGGATGCGCTCGACGGGCCTGGCGAGGATGTCGACGATGTGGACGCCGACGGTGACGACGGTCATGGTCTAAATAGACAGACGTCCGAATAAAAAGTCAATATGCTGGGAGCGGTACGACGCACGAAGGGGGACGACGCCTTGCCGAAGATCGTTGACCACGACGAGCGCCGGCGCGAGCTGCTGTCGGCGGCCCGCCGGGTGATCGTCCGGGACGGCATCGACGCCGCCACCACGCGTGCCATCGCCAAGGAGGCGGGCTACTCCAACGGCGTGCTCGCCCACTACTTCACCGACAAGGACGAGATCCTGCTGTCGGCGCTGCGCCAGTCCCATCAGCGCATCCGCGACCGCATCACCGGCAGGGTGGACGGCGTCACGGGGCTCGCGGCGCTGCGCGAGGTGCTGCTGGACAACCTGCCGCTGGACGCCGAGCGCACCCAGGAGACGCGCCTGGAGGTCAGCTTCTGGAGCCGCAGCCTGGCCGCCGAGCGGCTGGCGGAGGTCCAGCGCGCCGAGGGCGGGGAGCTGCGCGCGGCGGTGCGGACCCTGCTCGCGCAGGCACGCGAGGCGGGCGAGCTGACCACCGAGGACAACCTGGACGACGTCACGGAGCACCTGCTCGCCCTGGTGGACGGCCTGAGCCTGCACCTGCTCCTCTACCCCGGCCGCCTGACGCGGGTGGATCTCGAACGCCTCATGCTCACCCACCTCGACCGCCTCTGACCTCTTCCTCGCGGCCTCCGTTCAGCGTTGATGTATTTCGGACGACCGACTACATTGCCGCTCATGAGCCCCCGTGAGCAGCTGTGCGCGTACGGCAGGCGCGCCGTCGAGCTTGGCCTGGTGATCGGCACCTCGGGCAACCTGAGCGTCCGCCAGGGAGATCTGGTCGCCGTCACCCCGTCGGGCGTGGCGCTGGACCGGCTCACTCCCGAGATGTGCCCGGTCGTGGACGTCGAGGGACACCTGGTGGAGGGCGACCTCCAGCCGTCGTCGGAGACCCCGATGCACCTGGCCGTCTACGCGAGCACGCAGGCCCAGGCGGTGGTCCACACGCATTCGGTGTTCGGCACGGTGGTGGCGACCACGATGACGGAGCTGCCGCCGATCCACTACAACGCGCTGCTGCTCGGCGGCACGGTCCGTGTCGCCCCCTACGCCACGTACGGCACGCCCGAGCTGGCCGGGCACGTGCGTGAGGCGCTCGACGGCCGGCAGGCGGCGCTGATGGCCAACCACGGCGGGGTGACCATCGGCGCCACGCTGGAGCAGGCGTTCGAGGCGACCAGGCTGCTGGAGTGGCTGTGCGAGGTGTACGTGCGGGCGCTCGGGGTGGGACGGCCGGCCGTCCTCACGCCCGAGCAGCTCGACGCGGTGGTGGAGCGGGCGTTCGACCCGCCCGTGTTCCCGCGCCGGCCCGCCTGAGACCGGCGCCGGAACAGGGCATGGGACTCAGCTTCGCGGGGCTCCGGTGACGGCCTTCTCCGCCAGGCCGAGCGGCAGGCCGCCCGAGCCGGCGATCAGGTCGTGGAACGCCTTCGGGGAGCCCTCGTACGACTGCCTGATGCGGTCGATCTCGATGGCGCCCGTCAGGTACGACGGCGCCTGCGTGGGCCAGGCGCAGTAGCGGCTGACCTCGCCCTGGGCCGTCCCCGGCGTGAGCGACGCCTTCGTGGACATGAACTCCTCGGCCTGCTCGATCGTCATGTCGTCGCAGTGCAGCGCGGTGTCCACGACCATCCGGGCGGCCCGGAAGATGCGGCAGTCCAGGTGGGCCAGCTCGGTGGCGGGGGTGTCGAAGTAGCCCTCCTCGTGCAGGACCTTCTCCACGTACAGGGCCCAGCCCTCGGTGAAGTACGGCGTGCGGAACACCTTGCGCGCCGTCCGGGGGTTGCCGGCCATGTGCGACAGGTGCCAGTGGTGGCCCGGGTACGCCTCGTGGACGGCGATCGAGGGCATCTGGGCCCGCGAGTTCGTGCGCAGCCGCTGCCGCACCTGCTCCTCGGTGAAGCCGTCCGGGGTGTACGGCACGAAGAACACGCCGGTGCGCGAGCTGGTCAGCGGCGGCGGGGCCAGGTAGTGGGCCACGGCCAGGATGGGCCGGGTGTACTCGGCCGACGGCAGGACCAGGCACTCCTCCCCCTCGGGGAAGGTGACCAGGTCGCGCTCACGGACGAACTCCCGCGCGCGCAGCGTCTCGGCCTCGTACTCGGCGCGCATGTCCGCCAGCGTCGGCGGGTGGTCGTCCATGAGCGACTCCATGGCGGCCCGCCAGTCGGTGGTGCCGTTGACGCCGCGCGCCACCTCGCGCATGCGCTCGTCGAGCGCCGCCCAGGCGGCCTTGCCCTTCTCGTGCAGCTCGGGCGCGCCGTACCCGAGCATCTCGCGCTCGCGCAGCAGCGTGGAATACAGGCGCTCGCCCATCCGCCACGTGCCGCCGCACTCGAAGCCCTCCAGGAACGTGACCAGCTCGTCGAAGGCGCGGCCGGCGGGCTTGGCGGCCTCGGCGAGCCGGGCCCGCGCGTCGGCGTCGGCGACCATGGCGGGCACGGTCTCGGTGAGGAACCTGCGGCCGGTCCGGGCCTGCCCGAGCGCCCGCTGCACCAGGAGGGGGGCGGCGAGGTCCGGGTCGAGGTTGGCGCGGCAGGCGGCCAGCACGCCGGGCACCTCGGCCAGCCGCGAGACGGCGGCGGCGACCAGCTCCGGTTCGGGCTTGAGGCGCTGCTGGAACGGGGTGTAGAGGGCGTTGAAGATCGGAGCGAGGTACGCGGCCGGGTCGCGGCGCCACTCCGGCCAGGCGGCGAGCGCCACCGAGCCTCTCAGCTGGGAGACGACGAGATCTCTGTCGATCTCGTCGTCCAGGGTCGGGGTCTCCGTCGCGGACAGCCGTGCCAGCCAGGCTTCTTCCTCGCGGGCGCGGGCGGTCCAGGCCTCGGCGGAGAAGTCGCCGAGTGTGTGGTCGTAGCCGTCGGCCCCCAGGTTGCTGGCGATGACCGGACGACCGGAAAAGTACCATTTGAGAAACTCGTCCACTGCCGCACAATATCCTGTAGAAATGCCCCTGCAGATCACCGGCGCGCTTGATGATCCTGACCTCATCGGCCTTCCCTGGGACCGCCCACTGGCGGAGTGGCCCCAGCACCACCTCGTCGACCTCCCCCGAGGCATCTCCCGGCACATCGTCCGCTTCGCCCGGCTCTCCGGCAAGGTGTACGCGATCAAGGAGATCAGCGAGCGGTACGCCCGCCGCGAGTACCAGCTCCTCTGGGACCTGGCCCGGCTGGACGCCCCCTCGGTGGAGCCGGTCGCCTACGTCACCGGCCGGGACGAGGGCCTGGACGCGGCGCTGATCACCCGGCACCTCCAGTTCTCGCTCCCCTACCGGGCCGTCATGTCCGGCACGCTGCGGCCCGACACGCTGACCCGGCTGCTCGACGCGCTGGCCGTGCTGCTCGTACGACTGCACCTCAACGGGTTCTACTGGGGCGACTGCTCGCTGTCCAACACGCTGTTCCGCCGGGACGCCGGGGCGTTCGCCGCGTACCTGGTGGACGCCGAGACCGGCGAGATGCACCCGATGCTCAGCCAGGGGCAGCGGCTGGCCGACATCGACGTCGCCCACACCAACATCTTCGGCGAGATGCTCGACCTGGAGGCCGGCGGCCTGCTGCACCCGTCGGTGGACCCGATGGAGACGGCCGAGGACATCGTCACGCGCTACCACCGGCTGTGGGAGGAGATCACCCAGGACGAGATCATCGAGGAGGTCGACTGGCACCGGGTGGAGCAGCGGATCCGGCGGCTGAACCTGCTCGGCTTCGACGTGGCCGAGATGATGGTGCGGCGCAAGGTCGGCACCGGCCGGCTCATCGTGCGGCCCAAGGTGGTCGACGCGGGCCACCACCAGCGGCGCCTGCTCCGCCTGACCGGCCTCGACGTGGAGGAGAACCAGGCGCGGCGGCTGCTCAACGACCTCGACGGCTTCCGCGTGGCCAAGGGCCTGCGGCACGAGGACGAGGCCATCGTGGCGCACCGGTGGCTGGCCGAGGTGTTCCAGCCGACGATCGACTCGCTGCCGGCCGGCCTGCGGGCCAAGCTCGACCCGGCGCAGCTCTTCCACGAGGTCCTCGACCACCGGTGGTACCTGTCGGAGGAGGCGGGCGCGGACGTGGGGCTGGCGACCGCCGTGAAGTCGTACATCGAGAACGTCCTCGTCCACAAGCCGGACGAGGCAGCCGTCCTCCCGGACGAGCCCGCCTGAGCCTCCGATCTCGGCCCTGACCTGCGAAAAGGCGAAGAATATTCGCCTAAGTCATCCTCAATACGGATAACTCGGAGAAAGCTGCGCCGCGGTGGGGTTTTTCTCCTTCCGCGCCGTATAGCTTTCGTACCGCTGCCGACCGGCTCCGCTGCGTGACACCGGCGCGCTCCTACGCTGTCCCAGTCTTCAAGACGAGTCTTCGGGACGGCGAGGGGAGGATCCGTGCTCGGGCTGGACGACTGCCTGACCGAGGTCATGGCCATACCGGGCGCGCTGGACGCCATGCTGCTCGACCAGACCAGCGGCATGGCGGTGGCGGCCAGCGGCGCGCCCGAGGGCGTCGACACCGAGCACTCCGCCGCCGCCCTGACCGAGACGCTCCGCGCCACCGTGGACGGCCTGGCACGCTCCTGCCCCGGCGACACGGTCCGCATCGACGACATGCTCGTCACCACCGACCGCGGGCACCACCTGCTCAGGCTGATGGAGACCGTGTTCGAGGGGCCGCTGGTCATCTACGTCCGCCTCGACCTGGAGCGCTCGAACCTCGCGCTCGCGCGCCACCGCCTGCGGGACATCTCCGGCCGGCTGCTGGCCTGACCCATGGGGACCCTCGACACGCTGCTGGCGAGCCTCGCCAACGACCGTCCCACCGGCGCGCTGCGCGTCGGCCGGACCGGCACCGTCTTCCTCGACGAGGGACGGATCACGTACATGGAGTGCGCCCAGACGCCCGGCGTCGAGCGGCTGCTGGCCGCGCGCGGCCGGATCCCCGAGGCCGAGCTGCGCCGCCTCCAGGCGGACGGCGGCTGCGAGCGGCTGCTCGCCGAGGGCCCGGTCACGCTCGGGGAGCTCCAGTATTGCGTGCTGGGCGCCGTCCTGGACGCCGCGTTCTTCCTCCTGCCGGCCACGGGGACGCGGCCGAAGTTCCGGCCCGGCGAGCGGCACTGGCTGGGCGGCCGGTGGTACTTCGAGGTGTCCGGG
Organism: Nonomuraea sp. 3-1Str; assembly: GCF_031570565.1. Taxonomy (NCBI): domain Bacteria; kingdom Bacillati; phylum Actinomycetota; class Actinomycetes; order Streptosporangiales; family Streptosporangiaceae; genus Nonomuraea; species Nonomuraea sp. 3-1Str. Next base: position 362 of record NZ_JALHBK010000052.1, on the reverse strand, counting down.
CTCGTGCGGGAGTGCGCCCGCCGCCGGGCGCACCTGGCCCGGATCTGGCCGTCCGCCGACGTGGACACCGCTCCAATACAGCCCGCGCCCCGGCTTCCTGGGCAGGGGGTGACGCTCAGCGCCGTCCAGTGGGAGGTCGTCACCCGCGCCGACGGCGAGGCCGCGCCGCTGGACCTGGCCCGGCGGCTGGGCCGCTCCGGGTACTCGGTGCTGCTGGCCGTACGGCGGCTGGCGGCGGCCGGGCTGCTCGCGCCCGCCGGACCCACAGACTGGAACAGCACAAGTTTGAACCCCAGCTACAGCAAGGAAATCCGTAAGCTGCCCTCTGCCTGCGAAACAATCATCGACACCTGCATTTCCTG
>NZ_JALHBK010000051.1:0-24547 GCF_031570565.1 Nonomuraea sp. 3-1Str | reverse complement strand
CGCCGGTCGCACGTGCCCGAGCGGCCTCGGCGCCCGTACGGGTGCGCGCTGGGTCGGCACCCGTACGGGTGCGCCCTGGATCCGTGCCCGTACGCGTGCGCGCCGGGTCCGTGCCCGTACGGGTGCGCGCGGCCTCGGCGGCCGGTCTCGGCCGGGCGCCGGAGTCGCCCGCCGACCTGGGACGCGGCGTGGCCTCCCCACCGGCTGCCGATCCGGCGGTCCCTGGTCTTGGTCTCGGTGTGGCGTCCCCGGTGGAGCCGGTGCGGGTGCGCGTGCCGTCGGCGCCCGCGCGTCCGCGCGGCGACGGGACCTTGCCGTCCTGAATCTCGCCGCCCGACCGGCCGCGGGCTCCCGGGTCGCCGCCGGTGCGCGGACGTGGCCCGGAGTCGCCGGTCCGCGGTCCCGTGTCGGCGCCGGAACGGGCGCGGGGGCCCGTGTCGCCGCCCACGCGAGGTCGGGGGCCCCGGCCCTCCTCCCCCGTCTTGCGCGGGGGCTTGGCGTCGTCAGCGGCACGGCCGCGCGTCTCCTCGGCCACGGGGGCCGCGAGCAGACCCTTCGGCGCCGAGCCCGAGCCGGGCCCTCCGGTCACCCGGGCCAGCCGGGACAGCCGGTCGGCCAGCAGCGCGGCCGTGGGACGCTTGCCGGGCTCGCGGTTGAGCGCCGCGCGCACCAGCGGCAGCAGCGCCACGGGCACGCCCTTGAGGTCGGCCTGGCCGTTCAGCACCGCGTACATCTGCGCCTCGGCCGTGCCCCGCCCGAACGCCGGCCGCCCCGTCGCCGCGAACGCCACCGTCGCCGCCCAGGCGTGGATGTCGGCAGGCGAGTCGACCTGCTCGTCGGCGAAGATCTCCGGCGCGGTGTAGCCGGGCGTGCCGAGGAAGGTGCCGGTCATGGTGAGCCGGGTGGCGTCGTGCACCTGCGCGATGCCGAAGTCGATGAGAACCGGGCCCTCGGCGCCCATGATGATGTTGGCGGGTTTCAGGTCGCGGTGGACCACGCCGGCCGCGTGGATGATCGCCAGGGCGGCGGCGATGCCCTGCGCCATGTCCACGAGCTGCGCCATGTCGAGGGGCCCGTCCTGGCGGACCCGGTCGAGGAGCGTGACGCCCTCGATGTGCTCCATGACGAGGTACGGCCGGGCGCAGCCGAGGTCGGCGTCGAGCACCTTGGCGACGTACGGGCTCTCGACCCGGCGGAGAGCACGAACTTCGCGTTCCAGCCGAATCCTGGACGAATCATCCTGAGTGAGCTCGTGCAGCACCTTGAGCGCGACCCGCTCGCCGCGCCGGGAGCCGGCGAGGTAGACCTCGCCCATGCCCCCACGGCCCAGCCGCTCGAGCAAGGTGTACGGCCCGACCTTGCCGAGCTTGCTCACCGTCCCTCCCTGCTCGGCGCGCCCATAAGGGGCACAACCCTAGCGCCGGAAGGGCCGGGGATGTCCGAGGCGCGCCGAGACTTTCGCTTCCCGCGGACGGCGCGCCCGAACCGGCGCGCCACCGCGACCGCTAACGATCGGAGCGCCGGCCCAGCAGCGCGTCGAACTCCGCCAGCGGCTCCCGGGACAGGTCGGGACGCCCGCTGCGACGCCAGCGGACGTGGCCGCGGCCCTCCAGCCACAGCATCAGACGGTCGGCGCCGGCGATCACAGCGGCGGCGGAGGCCAGGGCGATGAGCAGCTCCATGCGCCCAGCCCATCGCCATCGCCCCCGGCGGCCACGCCGACACGCCGCCGCCTGCCGTATCGGGTCAGCGGCCTGACCCGGCGATGACCGTGCCCTCGGAGGTGCGCAGGTGTCCCTCGCCGGTGTAGACCCACTTGGTGGAGGTCAGCTCGGGCAGCCCCATCGGGCCGCGCGCGTGCAGCTTCTGCGTGGAGATGCCGATCTCCGCGCCGAACCCGAACTCCCCGCCGTCGGTGAACCGGGTGGAGGCGTTGACCGCCACGGCCGCCGAGTCGACCAGCGACACGAACCGGCGGGCGGCCCCCTGGGACCGGGTGACGATCGCGTCGGTGTGCCCCGAGCCGTACTCCCGGATGTGGGCCACGGCGTCCTCCAGCGAGTCGACGACGGCCGCGGCGATGTCCAGCGAGAGGTACTCGACACGGAAGTCGTCCTCGGTGGCCGGCACGACCTCGCCGAGACGGGCCACGCGGTCGTCGCCGTGGACGGTCACGCCGGCCTCCTTCAGGGCCCGCAGCGCCATGGGCACGAACGTGTCCGCGATGCCGGCGTGCACCAGGAGCGTCTCGGCCGCGTTGCACACCGACGGCCGCTGGGCCTTGGCGTTGACCAGGATCTCCACGGCCAGGTCGAGGTCGGCGTCGGCGTCCACGTACACGTGGCAGTTGCCCACGCCGGTCTCGATCACCGGCACCGTGGACTCCTCGACCACCGAGTTGATCAGCGAGGCGCCGCCACGCGGGATGAGCACGTCGACCAGGCCGCGCGCCCGCATCAGCTCCTTGACCGAGTCGCGGGTGAGCCCCGGCACGAGCTGCACGGCCCCGGCCGGCACCTCGGTGCCCGCGAGCGCCTCCTGCATGACCCGCACCAGCGCGGTGTTGGAGGAGTAGGCGCTGGAGGAGCCGCGCAGCAGCACCGCGTTCCCGCTCTTGAGGCAGAGCGCCGCCGCGTCGACGGTCACGTTGGGGCGGCCCTCGTAGATGATGCCGATGACGCCGAGGGGCACCCTGAGCTGCCGCAGCTCCAGCCCGTTGGGCAGCGTGGAGCCGCGCACGACCTCGCCCACCGGGTCGGGCAGGTCGGCCACCTGCCGCACCGCCTCGGCCACGGACCGGATCCGGCTCTCGTCGAGCCGCAGCCGGTCGATCATCGCCTCGGCCGTGCCCTGCGCGCGGGCCTGCTCGACGTCCTCGGCGTTGGCCTCGATGATCTCCGCCGCGTGGGCCACCAGGGCGTCGGCGACGGCGCGCAACGCCCGGTCCTTCGGCGCCCGCGGCAGCGGGGCCAGCTCGGCGGCGGCCTCTCGTGCCGCGCGGGCGACCTTCAGGAACTCCTCGGACATCACGTGCTCCTCGTTGTCGTGCCGCTTGAGAGGCGCCGGCTCCGACGCCCCCCACCCGGCCCTCGTCCCTCCCCGCCGCGGTGCGGCCGGGGGCGGGGGCAGTCAGTTGTGGGACTCCAGTATGACGATGTCGTCGCGGTGGATCAGCTCGCGTTCATATTCCGGACCCAGCTCGCTGGCCAGCTCGCGCGTGGAGCGGCCCAGCAGGCCCGGGATCTCGCCGGCGTCGAAGTTGACCAGCCCGCGCGCCACCACCGCGCCGCGCGGCGCGCACAGGTCGACCGGGTCGCCCGCGGCGAACTCGCCCTCCACGGAGGTGACCCCTGCCGGCAGCAGCGACTTGCGGCGCGCCACGATGGCCTCGACCGCGCCGGCGTCGAGGTGCAGCCGCCCCCGGCCGGTCGTGGCGTGTGCCAGCCAGAGCAGCCGGGTGCCGGGGTGCCGGCCGCCCGGGTGGAAGTAGGTGCCGACGTCGGCGCCGGCCAGGGCCTGCGCGGCGTGCGCGGCGGCCGTCAGCACGACCGGCACGCCGGCGCCGGTGGCGATGCGCGCCGCCTGGACCTTGGTCACCATGCCGCCGGTGCCGACGGCCGCGCCGTTCCTGCCCAGCTCGACGCCGGCCAGGTCCTCCGGGCCGCGCACCTCGGCCAGCCGCTTGGCGCCGCTGCGGCTCGGCGGGCCGTCGTAGAGGGCGTCCACGTCGGACAGCAGCACCAGCGCGTCGGCGTGGACGAGGTGGGTGACCAGCGCCGCCAGCCGGTCGTTGTCGCCGAAGCGGATCTCGTCGGTGGCGACGGTGTCGTTCTCGTTGACGATCGGCACGATGCCGAGCTCCAGCAGCCGGTTGAGGGTGCGCTGGGCGTTGGCGTGGTGGGCGCGGCGCATCATGTCGTCGGCCGTCAGCAGCACCTGGCCGACGCGCAGGCCGTACCGGGCGAAGGAGGAGGTGTAGCGGGCGACGAGCACGCCCTGACCGACGGAGGCGGCGGCCTGCTGCGTGGCCAGGTCGCGCGGGCGCGCGGACAGCCCGAGCGGGCCGAGGCCCGCCGCGATCGCCCCCGAGGAGACCAGCACGAGCTGCGTGCCCGTACGGCGGCGCGCCGCGAGGACGTCGACCAGCGCGTCGACCCGGTCCACGTCGATCGTTCCCTGCGGGGTGGTCAGCGAGGAGGAGCCGACCTTGACGACGACCTTCGACGCTGAGCTGATCCGTTCGCGCACATCTGGAAGCCTATCCGAGGCCGGCGGCCCCGATCCGCGCGTCTCCCGCAAGCCCGGCGGGCGGAGCCGGGCGGCGGCCGCCCTGGGGGCGGCCCCGGCCGGGACGCGGCCCAGCCGCTGCTCCGCCCGCAGGGAGGGGTCCCCTAGCCCAGCCTGCTGTCGGTGCCGCGAGGGCCCGTGCGGACGGACTCGGCGTGCAGCGTGGGCTGCCAGTCGAAGACGTAGCCGCCTTCCATGGGGCCGATGACCACCTCGGCGCCGGCGGTCGCGCCGGCCTTGACCAGCTGCTCCTCGACGCCGAGCCGCTCCAGCCGGTCGGCCAGGTAGCCGACGGCCTCGTCGTTGCTGAAGTCGGTCTGCCGGATCCAGCGCTCGGGCTTCTCACCCGTGACCTGGAACAGGTTGTCGTTGACCTTGCGGACCGCGAACCCGGTCTCGCCGAGCTGCCGCGGCCTGATCACCAGGCGGGTGGGCTCCTCGACCGGGCGGTTGGCACGGGCGGCGGCGACCCACTCGCCCATCGCGAACGTCAGCTCGCGCAGCCCGGCGTGGGTGGCGGCCGACACCGTGAACACCTGGAGCCCGCGCGCCTCGAAGTCCGGCTTGACCAGCTCGGCCAGCTCCTGGGCGTCGGGCACGTCGGCCTTGTTGAGCACCACCATGCGCGGGCGGTCCTCCAGCTTGCCGTACGCCTCCAGCTCCGCCTCGATCACCTCGTAGTCGGTGACGGGGTCGCGGCCGGGCTCCATCGTGGCGCAGTCGATGACGTGGACCAGCATGTCGCACCGCTCGACGTGGCGCAGGAACTCGTGACCGAGGCCCTTGCCCTGCGAGGCGCCCGGGATCAGCCCGGGCACGTCGGCGACCGTGAAGACGGTGTCGCCGGTGGTGACGACGCCGAGATTCGGCACCAGCGTGGTGAACGGGTAGTCGGCGATCTTCGGCCGGGCCGCGCTCAGCGCCGCGATCAGCGACGACTTGCCGGCGCTGGGGAAGCCGACCAGCGCGACGTCGGCGACGCTCTTGAGCTCCAGCATGACGTCCAGCCCGTCGCCCGGCTCACCGAGCAGCGCGAACCCCGGGGCCTTGCGCTTCGTGCTGGCCAGCGCGGCGTTGCCGAGGCCGCCGTGGCCGCCGTGCGCGATCACGTACCGGGTGCCCGAACCAACGAGGTCCACCAGCACCTCGCCCGTGTCGGCGTTCTTGACGACGGTGCCGTTGGGCACCGGCAGGACGACGTCGCCGCCGTTGGCGCCGTCACGGTTGGAGCCCTGTCCCTGCTTGCCGTTGTCGGCCTTGCGGTGCGGGCGGTGGTGGTAGTCGAGCAGGGTCGAGGTGTTGGGGTCCACCTCCAGGATCACGTCACCGCCCCGGCCGCCGTTGCCCCCGTCGGGGCCGCCGAGCGGCTTGAACTTCTCCCGGTGGATGGAGGCGCAGCCGTTCCCTCCGTCACCAGCCCTGACGTGCAGGACCACTTGGTCCACGAAGTCCGGCATGTCCGCCTCTCCTCACGCCCCCGTCCGGGGGTTCTGTCTTGCCTTGCGTGCTCGTCCCGCGCTCATCGCGTGCTCGTCCGCGCTCGTCCCGCGCTCGGCCCTCGCCGGGGCCGGCCCGGGGGACGCGGCAGGCACGGATGGGCCGGACAACACGAAGGGGCGGATCGACGAACCGATCCACCCCTTGGTAACGCCGTTCGGCTGCGGATTACTCCGCGACCGGGACGATGCTCACGGCCTTGCGGCCACGCTTGACGCCGAACTGCACGTGACCCGCGGTCAGCGCGAACAGCGTGTCGTCGCCACCACGGCCGACGTTGTCGCCGGGGTGGAAGTGGGTGCCACGCTGACGGACGATGATCTCGCCCGCGTTGACCAGCTGGCCGCCGAAGCGCTTGACGCCCAGGCGCTGAGCGTTGGAGTCACGGCCGTTCCGGGTGGACGACGCGCCCTTCTTGTGTGCCATCTCTCAAACTCCCGATCAGGCCTGGTCGATACCGGTGATCTTCACCTGGGTGTACCGCTGGCGGTGACCCTGGCGCTTCTTGTAACCGGTCTTGTTCTTGTACTTGAGAATGCGGATCTTCGGACCCTTGGTCTCGCCGAGAATCTCGGCGGCGACCGTGAACTTGCCCGCCTCCGTGGTCACATCGCCGTCGTTGACGACGAGCACCGTCGGCAGCGAAATCGAAGAGCCGACCTCGCCGGCGACCTTGTCCACCTCGAGGACGTCACCGACGGAGACCTTCTGCTGCCTGCCGCCGCAACGAACGATCGCGTACACCGCGGAACCCTTCTACTGTCTACTGTTGCGATCCACGGCCGTCCCGGACGGGGCGGCCGTTGACTGCCGAGTGCTGCGCCTGCACCCGCATTTGTCTGGAACCAACGAACCGAGTGGGCGCGCCAACAGGGCACGTCACCTGACGCACCGATCCACAAGGGTACCGGATTAACGGTGCCCTAGGCGAACCGGACGGATCGTCGGACAGTCCTTCGAGCAGCCACTCAGGGGGCTACTCGGCGGACTTGGCTCGGCGGGAGCGTCGCCGCCCCCTGCCGGAAGACTGGCCCGCTTGGTCATCCTCAGCAGGGACGTCATCAAGCGCACCGGTCACGGTATCACGGCCGGAGGAGTCCTTGGCCGCGGAAACCTTGTCCCCGCTCTTGTCACCATGGCTCTTGTCGCCATGGCCCCTGTCGCCCAGCTTGTCCGCCACAGCCTTCTCGACGGCCATCTTGCCCTGCGTGCCGCGCGGCTCCGGCTTGGACTCCACCGGCTCCGTGGAGACGATGAGCCCACGCCCGTTACAGCACTCGCACGGCGTCGAGAACGCCTCCAGCAGCCCCTGACCGACCCGCTTGCGCGTCATCTGCACCAGGCCGAGCGAGGTGACCTCGGCCACCTGGTGCTTGGTCCGGTCGCGGGCCAGGCACTCCAGCATGCGCCGCAGCACCAGGTCACGGTTGGACTCCAGCACCATGTCGATGAAGTCGATGACGATGATGCCGCCGATGTCGCGGAGCCTGAGCTGGCGGACGATCTCCTCGGCCGCCTCCAGGTTGTTGCGGGTGACGGTCTCCTCGAGGTTGCCGCCCTGACCGGTGAACTTGCCGGTGTTGACGTCGACGACGGTCATCGCCTCGGTGCGGTCGATCACCAGCGAGCCGCCGCTGGGCAGCCACACCTTGCGCTCCATCGCCTTGGACAGCTGCTCGTCGATCCGGTACGACTCGAACACGTCGCCCTGGTCGCCGTCCCAGCGCGACAGCCGCTCCTCCAGGTGCGGGGCGACGTACTTGACGTACTCCTCGACCGTCTCCCACGCCCCCTCGCCCTGCACGACGAGCGAGCTGAAGTCCTCGTTGAAGACGTCGCGCACCACGCGCACGGTCAGGTCGGGCTCGGCCGACAGCAGCTCGGGCGGGCTCGCCGACTTGGCCTTCTTCTGGATGTTCTCCCACTGCGCCGACAGGCGGGCGACGTCGCGGGCCAGCTCGTCCTCGGAGGCGCCCTCGGCCGCGGTGCGCACGATCACGCCCGCGTTCTCCGGCATGACCTTCTTCAGGATGCTCTTGAGCCGGGTGCGCTCCTTGTCGGGCAGCTTGCGGCTGATGCCGGTCATCGAGCCGTCGGGCACGTAGACCAGGTAGCGGCCGGGCAGGCTGATCTGCGAGGTCAGGCGGGCGCCCTTGTGGCCGATCGGGTCCTTGGTGACCTGCACCAGCACCGACTGGCCGGACTTCAGCGCCACCTCGATCCGCTTGGGCTGGCCCTCCAGGCCGGCGGTGTCGAAGTTCACCTCTCCGGCGTACAGGACGGCGTTGCGGCCCTTGCCGATGTCGACGAACGCCGCCTCCATCGACGGCAGGACGTTCTGCACCTTGCCGAGGTAGACGTTGCCGACGTACGACTGGCTGGCCTCACGGTTGACGTAGTGCTCGACGAGGACGCCGTCCTCCAGCACCGCGATCTGCGTGCGGTCGCCTTGGCGGCGCACCACCATCATCCGGTCGACCGCCTCGCGACGGGCCAGGAACTCCGACTCGGTGATGATCGGCGGGCGGCGACGGCCCAGCTCGCGGCCCTCGCGGCGGCGCTGCTTCTTGGCCTCCAGCCGGGTCGACCCGCGCACGCTCTGCACGCCGTCGGCGGAGGTGTCGATCAGGGCGGCGCGACCCGAGCGGGGCGCGCGGATGCGGACGACCGTGTTGGGCGGGTCGTCGCCGGCCGGCTCGGCGCCCCCGTCGTCGGAGCCGCGCCTGCGGCGGCGGCGCCGGCGGCGCGAGCCGGAGCTGTCCTCCTCCTGCTGCTCCTCGGGCTGGTCGTCCTCGCCGTCGTCGTCGGACTCGTCCGAGTCGTCGGAGTCGGCGTCGTCGCGCTCGCGGGCCTTGCCGCGGCCCCGGCCGCCCCTGCGGCGGCGCCGGCGGCGGCTGCCGCCCTCTTCCTCCTCCTGGTCGGAGTCGTCAGGGGAGTCGACGTCGTCGGTGACCGCCTCGGCGGCCTCGTCCTCGTCGGCGGCCGGCTCGGGCTCGGGCCGCTGGGTCTCGGCACGCGCCGGCTCGGGGCGCGCGGGCTCCGGACGTACGGCCTGGCTCGGGTCGGGCGCCTGGAACAGCGGCGCGAAGATCGCGGAGGGGCGCTGGAACGAGGCGCCCGGCTGGTCGGAGCGGCGCGCGGAGAACCCGAACGGGTCGGCGAGCAGGCTGGGCCGGTCGCCGTCCTCGTCGAGGTCCTCGCCGGCGGGCTCGTCGTCGAGCGGCTCGTCCTCGGGCAGCACGTCGAGGATGTCCTCGTCGTCGCCCTCGTCCTCGTCGTCGGCGCTCTGGGTGGCGGCGCTCTGGGGGGCGGCGCTCCGGGTGGCGGCGCTCTGCCTGCGGGTGCTCCGGCCGCGGGTCGTGGCGGCGGTCTCCGCGCCGATCGCACCGCTCTCGTCGCCGGTGCCCGAGGCGCCGGTGGCGGCCGTCTCCTCGGCCGCGGCCTCCGGCTCCGCCTTCTTGCGGGTACGGCGGCGGCGCGTCGGCGCGGCCTCGGCGGCGTCATCGACGGTGTCCTGCGTGCCACCCGCGCCGCGCGGCGTCGTGTCGCCGCTCTCGGCGGCGTCCTGGCCCGCCTCCGCCGCGAGAACACGGTCGGCGGTGTCCAGCGCGGCCCGCTCGGCGTCCTGCCCCGCGGGCGCACCCGTCTCCGGGGCGCCGGCGTGCGTCAGGGACGCCTCGGCGGCGTCACCGGCCGGCGACGCTCCCGTGGTGGCCGGCTCGGCGTCCTCGGCCTTCCTGCCGGTGCGGCGGCGCGAGGCGGTGGCCGTCGAACGGGTCCTGGTCCGCTTGGGCTTCTCGGCCTCTGCGGCGCCCGCGTCCGCGGCGACGTCGTCGGAGCCACCGGAGGCGGCACCCGCGACGGCATCGGCGACCGCGGCCTCGGCCGGGCTTACCCCGGCCTCCTGGGCCGTACCCGGCGCGGCCTCCTGGCCGGCCTGTCCCGCGGCGGCGCCCTCCGGGCCCCGTGCCGCGGCCTCGGCCGCGGCCGCGGCCGCGGAGACGGTTACCGGAGCGGGCTCGTCGGGAACCTCGGGCGGCGGCCCGGCGGGCCGGCTCGCGACCCGGCGTCGCGTGGTCGTGCGTGGCTGTTCAGTTGTCTCGCCGTCGGGGCCCGTGACCCCGGTCTTGGGCTCGTTCTCGAGCATGCGGGCGCTCTCCCGTCAGCTCCCGGGCGCGTCGCCGCGCCGCGCAGGAGCTCTCGTGTTTCGTTGTGCGCCCGCGCCCCCGCCAAGGGGCATGAGCGCCAAGTCCTGTCAGCGGTCGTGCCCCACCCATGCGGGACACTCCCTTAACCGGCGACGTGCTCACCTGTCGGTCCCGCTTCGCCGCCGCGCGTGGTCTCGCGGTCAAGGTCGAACGGGTCGGCAAGCGCACCGGTGCCGACGTCCAGCGGCCCCTGCGCCAGCCTGGTCACCTCGGGGGGGACCGGCGGCGCGAAGTCGGCCACAAGGCGCAGCCCTGCGAGCACATCGTCGGGTCGAACGGCAGGCGTCATGTGCCGAACAACCATGCGCAGTATGACACACGACTGTCCGGGCACCTGAGCTGCGGTTCTGCCTGTCCCCTCGGATCCCTCGGACATCGCCAGCCTCAGCACGGCCTCACGGGCGTCGAAGCGGCGAGGGCCCTTCTTGGTGAGGCGCTCGACCTCCACGGCCTCGGCGGAGAGGAACTTCTCCACCGCGACCCCGGCGAGATCGGGATCCGCACCGGGCATCCGCACCTCCCACTCGGAGGCCTCCAGGCGCTCGGCCAGCCCTCCCGGACCCGCCTCGACGACCTCAAGCACGTCGAGCCCGGGCGGCAGCGAGCCGTCGAGGTCGTCGCGGACCCGCTCGGGCTCGCACGGCGTGGTGACGCCGATCTCGAGGTACTCGGCCTCGCTGGCGACACCGGTCGGTGCCGCGCCCGCGTAGGAGATCTTCGGGTGGGGCGAGAAGCCCGCGCTGTAGGCCACCGGAATCCCGGCACGGCGGACCGCCCTTTCGACGGCCCGCGAGATGTCGCGGTGACTGGTGAAGCGCAGGCGGCCGCGCTTGGCGTAGCGCACACGCAGGCGCTGCGCCGTGGGCGCGGGCGGGGGCCCGTCGGGAACAGGTTTCAGAGCTTTGTCGTCCTTCCCGTGTAAGAGTTCCTTCGTTCAGGATAAGCCGCCTTGACGCCTGATCGGCTCAGGATCATGTACGGCGAGGCACGGACCGCGTACCCAGCGCGCCGGAACGGTGCGCCGTGCTGTGCCGGAACGGCGACCGGAACAGGTTTCCGGCCGCTCGCACGCACCTCGGCCGCCCGCCGGACCCGCCCGAAACACCACAGTCCCGTCCCTCGGAACAGTCCCCTCCGGAATCCCGCCCCGGAGAGAATCCCGGGCGGGTCTCCGTGCCGCGGACCTGCCCGGGAGCTGTCTCAGACCACCGTGAGCGGAAGGAGCTTGCGGCCCGTGGGACCGACCTGGATCTCGGTGCCCATGGTCGGGCAGACGCCGCAGTCGTAGCACGGCGTCCACCGGCAGTCCTCGACCTCGCCCCCGGAGACGGCCTCCTGCCAGTCCTGCCAGAGCCACTCGCGGTCGAGCCCGGCGTCGAGGTGATCCCACGGCAGGACCTCGTTCTCCTCGCGCTCGCGCACGGTGTACCAGTCGACGTCGACCCCGGCCCGCTCGGCCGCGGCCCTCCACCGCTCGTAGGAGAAGTGCTCGCTCCACCCGTCGAAGCGCCCGCCGTCCTCCCAGACGGCGCGGATGACCGCGCCGACCCGCCGGTCACCGCGCGAGAGCAGGCCCTCGACGATGGACGGCTTGCCGTCGTGGTAGCGGTAGCCGATGGCCCTGCCGTACTCCTTGTCGCCGCGCAGCGAGTCGCGCAGCGCCTTGAGCCGCCGGTCGACGGTCTCGTGGTCGGCCTGGCCGGCCCACTGGAAAGGCGTGTGCGGCTTGGGCACGAACCCGCCGATGGACACGGTGCAGCGGATGTCGCGCGACCCGGTGATCTCCCGGCCGGCCTTGATGACCTTCTTGGCCAGGTCGGCGATGCCGAGCACGTCCTCGTCGGTCTCGGTCGGCAGCCCGCACATGAAGTACAGCTTCACCTGCCGCCAGCCCTGCGAGTAGGCGGTGGTGACGGTGCGGATCAGGTCCTCCTCGGTGACCATCTTGTTGATCACCTTGCGCATGCGCTCGGACCCTCCCTCGGGAGCGAAGGTCAGCCCGGAGCGCCGCCCGTTGCGGGAGAACTCGTTGGCCAGGTCGATGTTGAACGCGTCGACCCGGGTGGAGGGCAGCGACAGCGAGGTGTTGGTGCCCTCGTACCGGTCGGCCAGCCCCTTGGCGACGTCGCCGATCTCGGAGTGGTCGGCCGAGGACAGCGACAGCAGACCGACCTCGTTGAAGCCGGACTCCTTGATCCCGTTGTCCACCATGGCGCCGATCGTGGTGATCGACCGCTCGCGCACCGGCCGCGTGATCATGCCGGCCTGGCAGAAGCGGCAACCGCGCGTGCAGCCGCGGAAGATCTCCACGCTGAACCGCTCGTGAACCGTCTCGGCGAGCGGCACCAGCGGCTTCTTCGGGTACGGCCACTCGTCGAGGTCCATGACCGTGTGCTTGTGGACGCGCCACGGGACGCCGGGCCGGTTGGGCGCGACCCGCTTGATGCGCCCGTCGGGGTGGTAGTCGACGTCGTAGAACTTGGGCACGTAGACGCCGCCCGACTCGGCCAGGCGCATCAGCAGCTCGTCGCGCCCCCCGGGCCGCCCCTCGGCCTTCCACTCGCGGATGACCTCGCTGACGGCGATGGCGATCTGCTCGCCGTCGCCGAGCACGGCCGCGTCGAGGAAGCCGGCGATCGGCTCGGGGTTGAACGCGGCGTGGCCGCCCGCGAGCACGATCGGGTCGTCGTCGCCGCGGTCGACGGCGAGCATCGGGATGCCGGCCAGGTCGAGCGCGGTGAGCATGTTGGTGTAGCCGAGCTCGGTGGAGAACGACACGCCGAGCACGTCGAAGGCGCGCACCGGGCGGTGGGCGTCGACGGTGAACTGGGGCACGCCCTCGGCGCGCATGAGCGCCTCGAGGTCGGGCCAGACGGCGTAGGTGCGCTCGGCGAGGGTCGCGGGCAGCTCATTGAGGATCTCGTAGAGGATCGCGACGCCCTGGTTGGGCAGGCCGACCTCATAGGCGTCCGGGTACATCAGCGCCCAGCGCACGTCGGCGTCGTCCCAGTCCTTCACGGTCGAGTTGAGCTCACCCCCGACGTACTGGATGGGCTTCTGCACCTTGGGCAGCAGCGCTTCCAGACGGTGGAAAATCGACTCGACAGGCATACGACCAGGGTAGCGGCGCGCGGGACCGGCCAAGCCCCGGCGTCAGTTGTACGTCTGCTCGCGAATCCTGATCGACTGGAGCAACCCGACCGCGATGAGGTTGGCGAAGGTCGCCGTGCCGCCGTACGACACGAACGGCAGCGGCAGCCCCGTGATCGGCATGATCCCGATGGTCATCCCGATGTTGACGAACGTCTGGAACGCGAACCAGCACACGATCATGCCCGCCGCCAGCGACCCGAACCGGTCGTCGCACTGCCGGGCGATCCGCAGCCCGCGCAGCAGCACCACGCCCAGCAGCGCCACGATGGCCACCGAACCGAGGAAGCCGAACTCCTCCCCCGCCACCGTGAAGACGAAGTCGGTGTGCTGCTCCGGCACGAACCGGCCGGTGGTCTGCCCGCCGTGCAGCCACCCCTTGCCGAACACCTGCCCCGACCCGATCGCGATGAGCGACTGCGTGCTGTTGTAGCCGACGCCGCGCGGGTCGACGCCCGGGTCCAGGAACGCGGTGAAACGCGCGATCTGGTACGGCTCCAGCAACTGCAGCCGGAACACCAGGAACACCGCGGTCGCGGCCACGAGCGACAGCAGCGCGATCCACCGCTTGCGGACGCCGCCGATGACCAGCGCCGCGGCGGTGATCACGGCCAGCACCAGCGCCGTGCCGAGGTCCGGCTGGAGCATCACCATCCCCAGCGTCAGCGCCGCCACCGACAGCGCCAGCACGACGTCGAACAGGCGCGGCCGGTCGGAGCCCTCCGCCGGCTGCGCCAGGAGCATCGCCAGGATCAGCAGCAGTCCCAGCTTGGCGAACTCCGACGGCTGCACCGCGAACCCGCCGCCCAGCAGGATCCACGAATGCGACCCGTTGATCGTCGCCCCGAGCGGCGAGATCACCAGCCCGAGCCCCACCAGGCTGACGAGGTACACCATCGGCGCGTAGGCGCGCATGGCCCGATGGTCGATCGCGGTCGTCATGGCGCACAGCACCAGCCCGATGCCGAGGTTCAGCATGTGCTTCTTGACCAGGCCGGTCGAGCCGGGCGCCCACGTACGGGTGGACGACCACACCAGCAGCGTGCCGATGACGCACAGCCCGACGACCGCGACCAGCAGCAGGCCGTCGAGCCGCCACAGCGACGACTGCGCGCCCACGATCCGCCGTCCGTAACCGCGCCGGCCGTTCCTCAGCACCCGCTCCGCCGTCACCCCGCCGCCACCCTCACTGTGTCCTCGTCACTGCGTCGTCGTCACTGACCGCCGGCCCCCCGCCTACGGGGCCCTCACCGCGCCACCGTCCCGTCGGGCGCGAACTTCGGCAGCCTGCTCGCCGGCTTGCCGCCCGGCAGCGCCGCCGGCCCCTTGAGCCCGTAGATGCCCTCGTAGATCTCCCGCGCGATGGGCGCCGCCGTCTGCGCCCCCATCCCGCCCTGCGACACCATCGCCACCACCACAAACCGCGGATCGTTCGTCGGAGCGAACGACGCGAACCACGAGGTGTCCTCCTTGCCCCACACCTCCGCGGTGCCGGTCTTGCCACCGATGCGTACCTTGTCCATCGGGAAGCCCGCGAACGCCCCGGCCGCGGTGCCGTCGGAGGGGACGTCGCTGAGCGCGCCCTTGATGTAGAGCCGCTCCTTCTCGCTGAGCGGCAGCTTCCCCACCACCGGAACGTCGTACTTCTCGACCAGCGTGCCGTCGGGCCGCACCCGCGCCCACCCGATGCGCGGGCTGCGCAGCTTGCCGTCGTGGACCAGCGCCGCGTACGCGCGGGCCAGCTGGAGCGGCGTCACCAGCACGTCGCCCTGGCCGATCGCGAAGTTGGCCGAGTCGCCGGGCCGCAGCAGGAAGCCCTCGGCGCAGTTCTCGTACGCCAGCCGCTTGAGGAAGTCGGCCCGCGCCCGGTCGGCCACCTCCGGGTAGCCGGTCTGCGCCCGTTTACAGGTGGTGCCGCTGGTCTGCGTCCACAGCTCCTTCTTCCACCTGCGGTCGGGGATGCGGCCGGACGACTCGCCGGGCAGGTCGATGCCGGTCCGGCGGCCGAAGCCGAAGGCCCTGGCGGTGTTGGCGAACACCTCTTTCGGGTTCTTCTTGGGGTCGCGCCCGCCGTCACGCAGATACTGCTCGTACGCCGCCCGGTAGAAGATCGTGTCGCAGGACTTGACCAGCGCGGTGTGCAGGTTCATCGTGCCGAGGCCGATGCCGTGGAAGTTGTTGAACGGCCGGCCGCCCACCATGTACGACCCGGGGCAGTCGTAGGTGCCGTTCAGCGGGTAGCCGGACCGCAGCATCGCCGTGACCGACGACACCTTGAACGTCGAGCCGGGCGCGAACTGCCCGTTGATGGCCCGTGACACCAGCGGCTTGCCCGACTTGTCCGACAGCAGCCGCTGGTAGCCGCTCGCCGAGATGCCGCCCGCCCACACCGCCGGGTCGTAGCCGGGCGCGCTGGCCAGCGCCAGCACCCGCGCCGTACGCGCGTCGAGCACGACGGCCGCGCCCCCGTCGGCCTTCGGAGCGTTGTGCATCGCCCGGGCCAGGGCCCGCTCGGCGACGGCCTGCACGCGGGCGTCGATGCTGGTGACGATGTTGTCGCCGCTGACCGGTCGCACCTGCTGCTCGACGCCGATGGCCTTGCCCATCCGGTCCACCTGCACCCGGCGCAGTCCCGGCTTGCCGCGCAGCGCCTCGTCGTAGACCTCCTCCAGCCCGTCGCGCCCGGTCAGGTCGACGCCGGAGTAGGCGGCCTTGAGCCCCGAGCGCTTCTCCAACTCCGCCTCGGTGACCGGCTGCAGGTAGCCGAGCATCTGGGCGCCGGCCTCGCCGCCGGGGTACTGCCGTACCGACTGGATCTCGGCGGTGACGCCCGGGAAGTCCTCCTGGCGTTCGACGATCTGCAGCGCCTGCCGCGTGTCGGCCTTCTGCGCGACGGGCACCGGCTGGTACGGCGAGCCCGTCCAGCACGGCTGGGACACACCGGGCCCGCACGGCCGGATCCGTTCCTTGAGCTTCTTGACCGGCGTGCCGAGCACCGCGCTCAGCCTGCGCAGCACCGACGCGCCGCCGTCGGGCGTGCGCGTGAGCGCGGTCCTGTCGACCGACACCACCAGCGCCGTCTGGTTGCGCACCAGCGGCCGGCCGGAGGAGTCGAGGATCTGCCCGCGCACCGCGGGCTCGATCACCGTGCGCGTCCTCGTCTCGGTCGCCCTGGTCACGAACTCCTGCCCGCGCACCACCTGCACCTGCCACAGCCGTACGGCCAGCACCACCAGCAGGGTCAGGACGAGCACGTGCAGCAGGAACAGCCGGGCACGCATCCGGGTCATGTGGCGTACCCCGGCTCCCGGCCACGACTGGTGGCCCAGAGGACGACGGGCGAGAGGATCATCGTGTAGGCGATCGTGAGCGGCACCTGCTCGACCAGGGTCGTGAAGGTCACCCGCGGATCGGAGATGAGCAGCCCGAGGGCCACGGCCAGCGACGGCCCCAGCAGCACGCACGCGACGATCGTGGTCACGGGGCTGCCGACGCCGCGTCCCGCGACATAGCCGACGACCGCCAGGGCCAGCGCGTACTGCCCCATCAGGTGAGCCGCCGGCGGCATGATGTCCACCAGCAGCCCGGCGCAGAACCCGAGCAGCGCGCCCGTCGCGGGACCGCGCGTCATCGCCAGCCAGGTCACGACCAGCAGCACCAGGTCAGGCGCGCCTCCTCCCGGCAGTGGCACCCGGTTGACCAGGATGACCTGCGCCAGCACGACGAGCGGCACGAGCAGTAGAGGCGTCATCGCGTTCTCTCCTTCTCCTCCTTCGGCGGGACGGCCCCTGCCGTCGGCGGGACGGCCCCTACCTTGGGCGGGACGGCCACCTGCTTCGGCGGTCCGGCCCCCTCCTTCGGTGGCAGGACCGCGTCCCGCGGATCGCGCCGGGGGGCCCGCAGCACCACGCCGACCACGTCGAGCGCCGTCAGGTCCGCGTACGGCCGCGCGAACGCGACCCGCGTCAGCTCGCCCGGCGTCGCCTCCACCCGCTCGATCACCCCGATCGGCACGCCCGCGACGTACGGCGCGCCACGCTGCGACCCGAAGCTGACGATGCGCCCGCCGGGCGCCATCGGCGCGGTCGAGTCGAGCAGCCGGAACTGCACGAGGCGTCCGTTCTGCCCCACCCCGTGGACCACCCCGATCTCCTGGCCGCCCTCCAGCCGCGCTCCCGTGGCCGAGCCCCGGTCGCTGATGAGGACCACCGTGGAGGTGCGGGGCCCGGTCAGCACGACCCGGCCGACGAGACCGTCGGCGTTCATCACGGTCATCTCGGGACGTACGCCGTCCTCGGCGCCGACGTCGAGCTCGACGGCCTCCTCGAAGCCGGGGTTCCCGCGCCGGGCGATCACATTGGCCGGCAGGACGTCGTAGCCGCCGCGGGAGACGGTGCCCAGCATGCGCTTGAGCTGGGCGGAGCGCGCCGCGTCGAGCGAGTTCGCGACCAGGCCGGAACGCAGCCGCGCGTTCTCCGCCCTCAGCCGCCTGACCTCGTCCTGCGCGCCGGGGGCGGTCGCGAGCGAGTGGATGAAACCGGTCACCGGCCGTGTCACGAAGCCGGCGGCCCGCTCGATCGCGCCGAACACCCCCGCCCCCGCCTGGCGCACCGGCACGAACGGCGACTCGGCGCCGGTGCGCTGGTCCACAGTCGCACCCAGCAGCGACACGGCCACGAGGACGCCGAGGATGATCCGGCCACGGCGGATGTCCCTCATGGCGGTCAGCCGCGCGATTCCGGCAGGAGCACCTGCTGGAGCGCCTCGAAGTCCTCCACGCAGCGGCCGGACCCGAGGGCCACCGAGTCCAGGGGGTTGTCCACCAGGTGGATCGGCATGCCGGTCTCCACCTTGATCCGTTCGGTCATGCCTTTGAGCAGCGCTCCGCCGCCGGTCAGGACGATGCCGTGGTCCATCAGGTCGCCGGACAACTCGGGCGGGCACCTGTCGAGCGTGGTCTTGATCGCATCGACGATGGAGCTGATCGGCTCCTCGATGGCCTTGCGGATCTCCTCGGACGACACCACGACCGTCTTGGGCAGGCCCGTCACCAGGTCGCGGCCGCGGATCTCGGCGTGGGCGTCGTCGCCGTCGGCCCAGGCCGACCCGATCGCTATCTTGATCTCTTCGGCGGTGCGTTCGCCCAGCATGAGCGAGTACTCCTTCTTCGCGAAAGTGATCACCGCCTGGTCGAGCTCGTCACCGCCGATCCTGATCGACTGGCTGGTCACCACGCCGCCCATCGAGATGATCGCCACCTCGGTGGTGCCGCCGCCGATGTCGACGACCATGTTGCCGGTCGGCTCGTGCACCGGCAGCCCCGCGCCGATGGCCGCGGCCATCGGCTCCTCGACGATGTAGACCTTGCGCACACCCGCCTGGTAGCCGGCCTCCTTCACCGCCCGCTGCTCCACGCTCGTGATGCCGCTCGGCACCGCGATGATCACCCGTGGCTTGGCGAAGGGCTGCCGCCGATGGACGCGCTGGATGAAGTAGCGCAGCATCCGCTCCGTCACCTCGAAATCGGCGATCACACCGTCCTTGAGCGGCCGGACCGCCACGATGTGGCCGGGTGTGCGGCCGATCATCCGTTTGGCCTCGACGCCCACCGCCATGATCTTGCCGGTGGTGGTGTTGATGGCGACGACCGACGGCTCGTTCAGCACGATGCCCCGGCCGCGCACGTACACCAGCGTGTTGGCGGTGCCCAGGTCGACCGCCATGTCACGGCCGAGGAACGCGAGCTTGCTGCCCATGGAACGGAGCCTTCCGTAATATCGTACGCCAATCGCTACAGAGTGAATTCGAATCGTAACGTGACGTACCCAAGCCCGGTCGCAACGAGCCCAGCCGCCCCACAAAAAACCTGCCGCCTCTCCGCCAAACCCCTTTTGCCCGGAATTCCGCTAGAAGTGCAGAGTGCACTGCAAGGACGCCAAGAACGCGAAATGCCCGCCCGGCACGGGGGCCGGCGGGCACTCACGGGTTCTGACGGGTTCTGCCGAGGAGGGCGGCGAGCCCTCCGGCGCTCCTTAGAAGCGGTCCGGGAAGAAGATCTTGATCTCCCGGGCGGCGGACTCGGGCGAGTCGGAGCCGTGGACGACGTTCTCGCCGATCTCCAGGGCGTGGTCGCCGCGGATCGTGCCGGGGGCCGACTTCACCGGGTCGGTGAGCCCGGCCAGGGCGCGGAACGCCTCGACCGCGCGCGGGCCCTCCAGCACGAGGGCGACGAGCGGGCCGGAGGTGATGAACTCGACCAGCTCGCCGAAGAACGGCCGCTCGGAGTGCTCGGCGTAGTGCGCCTTGGCGGTCTCGACGTCGAGGGTGCGCAGGTCCATCGCGACGACCTTGAGGCCCTTGCGCTCCACGCGGGCGATCACGTCACCGATGAGGCCGCGCTTCACCCCGTCGGGCTTGATCAGGACAAGAGTGCGCTCGGACACTTGAGGTTCTCCTTTGAACAGGGTCTGGGGGTCGCGGATGCGGCTACGGACGCCGGGATGACTCCGCCGGGAACGCTCCGCGGCACGCACGACCTCGCGTCGCTGTAGCTGCGGCTCAGCTTACCGTCCTCGGACCCCACGCCCACGCCGCACGCCCTGACGGGGCCTACCGCGACTCGAACCACGCCCCTCATCCGCACGCGCCACATGCCGGAGCGGCACTCACGCCCCCGCGTCCCGCGACCGGGTGACACCCGCTCGCGCACATGTTCACGTCGTGCAGGAGACCTGCGCTTCGGCACCCGCCACCTGGCGCACCGGCACCCACGCCCGACACAACCGCAGGTGGCACCCACTCCGGGACACGTCACACGTCCAGAGGACACACCACGCACGTCTGACGACTGGAGGACACACCACGCACGTCAGACGACGCCGCGGCGCGCACACCGACAGACCGTCAGGACGCGGCGGGACGGGCACCCGGCCGCCGAACGGCGGGAGCCGTCCCACGCCCTCACGCCTGGGAGCCGTCCTCCGGGGAGGCGGTCGGCGGCGGGACCGCCGGACGCTGCTCGGTCCCGGCGGAGCCGGCGTCCTCACCGGCGCCCGTACCGCGGCGTTTCCCCGCGCCGCCCCCGGCACCGCGCGACCCGCGCCGCGCGCCGGAGGATGCCGCCTCGTCGGCGGGCCCCGGCGCGGGTGTCTGCGCAGGAACGCCGCCCTTCCACGCGGACGCCCCGTTGGGCATGGAGGAGGTGGGTACCCGGGGAACCGCCCCGGTCGGAGCATCCTCCTCGTCGGTCCCGTCCCGCATGGGCTCGCCGGAGGTCTTCCCGGACGTGCCGCGCTCCCGCGCCGCGCCTCTCAGAGCGCCGTCACGCGGTTCCGCGCCGTCCGTGTCGCTCACGTCCGGTGACGCCTCGAACGCGCCCAGGGACCCCTTCCCGAGCCCGCCGGACCCGTTCCTCGCGCTCCCCCCGGCCGACCCGCCACCCGGCACGTCCTCACCCGACGGGACGGTCGCAGAGGCGGCGTCAGCCGCCGCACCGGCCCGTCGAGCGCCGCTGCCGGAGCCGTCCTCAGCGACCGCGAGGCCACCGTTCACGGAGCCGTCCCCAGCCACCTCGACGCCACCGTTTCCGGAGCCGTCCCCAGCGACCTCCAAGCCGCCGTCTCGCGAGAAGCCGTCAGCCGCATCGGACCGATGCCCATCGCCCGACGAACCACCGGCCACGTCGGCATCGGCCATCCGCTCCGACTCGGCCAGCCGCTCCG
Organism: Nonomuraea sp. 3-1Str; assembly: GCF_031570565.1. Taxonomy (NCBI): domain Bacteria; kingdom Bacillati; phylum Actinomycetota; class Actinomycetes; order Streptosporangiales; family Streptosporangiaceae; genus Nonomuraea; species Nonomuraea sp. 3-1Str. The sequence continues at coordinate 3,684 of NZ_JALHBK010000051.1, read as the reverse complement.
GCTCGGAGAGACGCCCCGGGCCGGAAAGATCCTCCGAGCCGGGCAGCCGTCCCGCCTCGGTCAGCTGTCCGGAGCCGGACGGCCCGTCCGGATCGCCGTCCCCCGCCCCGTCGGAGCCAGGCCCACGCCGCGACAGCAGCGCGGCCAGCACGATGACGGCCACCACCAGGAACCCGCCGATCAGCGCCCACATGTGCAGCGCTCCCACGAACCGGTCCACGAGCTGCTGCGGCGAGCTCACCCCGCGCAGCATCGCCATCTGCACGCCGCTGCCCAGCAGGTAGCCCGCCAGCACGCCGGGAAAGCACAGCGCCAGCCCGAACAGCGCGGCCCCGACCCCGGCCCGCCGCAGCGAGGCCGTCAGGGCCACGGCCGCACCCACCGCCAGCAGCGTGAAGGGCACGACCAGCACCCTCCCGTCCGCGGCGGGCACCACCACGCGCACCGAGCACAGGCCGACCACCATCGCCAGCAGCCCGAGCGGCTCCGGCCAGGTCGCGTCGTCGCGGACGAACAGCCGGACGAGCACCGCCCCGGCCACCGCAAGCACGCCCGCCACGGTGAACGGCGCCCACAGCCCCTTCAGCCCCGGACCGCCCAGCCCGCCCATCTCGACGTACGTCACCTGCGCGATGCTCGGCAGCACCACGGCGCCGACGGCGACCATCACGTACGCGAGCGAACGCGCCCGGGGGGTGCCGATGGACGCGAGCGCGAGAAGAGCTCCCACGGCGAGCACGGCGACCAGGATCACGATGTTGGGACGCCAGTCCTCGCTCGCGGTGCTGATGGCCACGACGGCGATGCCCGCGGCCGGCATGGTCGCCAGCAGCAGCCGGCTGCGCTCCCTGGGCTCGGGGCGCGGCGCCGGCCGCCGGCCGTACTGCAGCCACAGCACCAGGTAGGCGGCGGCCAGCACCAGCGCGACGCCGGTCAGCATGGGGTACGGCTGGAGCGTCACCTTCCAGTCGCTCACCCCGTCGAGCGGCCACAGGGCGAGTGCCTGGGCGCTGAGCAGGCTGAGGGCCAGCACTCCCGACCACACGGCGCGCAGCACCGCCGGACGCTCCCAGGCGGCCACCAGCGTGGCCGGGAGCAGCAGACCGGCGCCCACGCCGTGGAGGACGCGCAGCACACCGACGAGGAACGTGGAGCCCGCGTACCCGCCTGTCGCGTCGGCCACGGCCAGCAGCGCGAGGCCGGCGATCAGGACGTAGGCGACCTTCACCCTGCCCAGCGCCACGGCGGCGAGCGGGACGGTCAGCATCATCGCCGGCAGGGCCAGGCCGTGCGCGCGCATGAGCCCGAGCCGGTCGAACCCCGGGGGCAGCAGGTCGCCGACCACGGAGACGGTGTTGGGGATGGCGACGATCGCCAGGGGCAGCGCGGCCACGATGAGCAGCGCCAGCACGGTGTCGAGGAACCACGGGTACGTGGCGCCGGGGTCGGGTCCCGTGGCCGGCTGGTTCGGGGACCGCTGAATCGGGGGGACGGCCATGTTCGCCGACTTTAGCGGGAAGTCACGCCTTCGACACGGCGAGCTACGAATATCGCCGTGATCCACAACGCGAGGAAGATCGCTCCGAGGAAGAACATGGTCGGGACCAGGAACCCCGTCGCGATGGCGATCACCTGCACGACACTGCCGAGCACGTAGCCGATCGGCTTCTTGAGCAGGCCGGCCGCCACCACGCACAGCACCGCGAGCCCGATGCCGACCGTGACGGCCAGCGCGGGCCGCACGCCGTTCACGCTGATCGCGACCGGGGTGACCAGCGCCGCGACGATCGCCTCCATGCCCAGCACGCTCGCCCCGAGCCGGCGCATGCCCGGGGTGACCTCGAACCCCAGCAGGCCCTTCCCTCCGCCGGCCATCACGCGCCGTCAGCCTTCAGCAGCAGCCGGGCGTCGCCGGCGGTCACCACGGACCCGACGATGAGCACACCCGTGCCGCTGAACTCACCCTCGGCGTCGGCCATGCCGATGCCCCTGTCGATGGCGTCGTCGAGACGTTCCACGAGGTGGACGCGGTCCGGCCCGAAGATCGGCTCGGCGAGCCGTGCCAGCTCCTCGGCCGGCATCGACCGGGGCGAGGAGTTGCGGGTGACGATGATCTCCTCCAGCACCGGCTCCAGGAGCTCCAGCAGTCCGTCGACGTCCTTGTCCCGCATGACGGAGACGACGCCGACGACCTTGGCGAAGTCGAACGCCTCGTGCACCGCCTCGATCGTGGCCTGCATGCCTCCGGGATTGTGGGCGGCGTCGACCACGACCGTCGGATTGCGCCGGAGCACCTCCAGCCGCCCCGGCGACGACGCCTGCGTGAACGCCTGCCGTACGAGCTCCACGTCCAGCGGGTCGTCGCCGCCGGTCAGCGCCTCGACGGCGGCGAGCGCGGTGACCGCGTTGCTCGCCTGGTGGGCGCCGTAGAGCGGCAGGTACACCTCGTCGTAGGTTCCCTTGAGTCCGCGCAGCGTCAGGAGCTGGCCGCCGATGGCCACCTCGCGCGCCAGCACCCCGAACTCCAGTCCCTCACGCGCCACGACCGCGCCCACGTCGGCGGCCCGCCGCATCAGCACCTCGGCCGCCTCCAGGTCCTGCTGGGCGAGAACGGCGGTGGCGCCGGGCTTGAGGATGCCGGCCTTCTCACCGGCGATGCTCGGGATGTCGGGGCCCAGCCGGTCGGTGTGGTCGAGGGAGATGGGCGTGATGACGGCGACGGTGCCGTCGGCCACGTTCGTCGCGTCCCAGGAGCCGCCCATGCCGGCCTCGATCACCGCGACGTCGACCGGGGTGTCGGCGAAGGCCGCGAACGCCATGGCGGTGAGCAGCTCGAAGAACTGGATGCGCCGGCCCTGCGTGTCGGTCAGCTCGACGTACGGAATGATCTCCTCGTAGACCTCCGCGAACCGCTCCTCGCTCAACGGCTCGCCGTCGACAGTGATGCGTTCGCGCATGGACACCAGGTGCGGGCTGGTGAACCGGCCGACGCGGAGATTACGCTCCCGGAGCAGCGCCTCGGTCAGACGGGCGGTACTGGTCTTGCCGTTGGTGCCCGCTATGTGAATGACCGGGTACGCCCGCTGGGGCGAGCCGAGGAGGTCGAGCAGGGCGGCGATGCGGTCGAGCGTCGGCTCGAAGTCCCACTCGACGCCTCGCTCCATGATCGCGCGTTCAACAGCACGGTAGTCCACCCCTCAACCCTACTGACCCCACCACCCGCCCCGGCCACACACCGCCCCGGAACCCTGACCACACCACCCTTTCCACCGCCCGTGCAACGAACGGCGGCGCGATGTGGGCGTGGCGTCATCGGCGCGTCCATGGAGGTCGCCGCCGCAGCGATTGACGTACCTTCACGGAGCACGTGCACGGCCGAAGGGGCCGGGATTTGAAGTGGGTCGCCACCCGTCGCCGTGCGCGGTCAAGCGCCCGGCGATTGACGCCGAACAAGTAGTTCCGGCCATGCAGCAACCCGTTGCCCTCTTCTGAGGGCCGGCAAGAAAAAAGAGCATGTCCTAGGGACGGGCAAGAAAAAGAGCGCGCCTTCATTCGGTCTCCGGGCATGCGAAAGGGGCCCACACAGGCCCGGCACGAATGCCAGACCCGCATGGACCCCCATCAAAGATTGTCCGGCGGTGACCTACTCTCCCACACCCTCCCGAGTGCAGTACCATCGGCGCT
>NZ_JALHBK010000050.1:0-24618 GCF_031570565.1 Nonomuraea sp. 3-1Str | reverse complement strand
TCCCGGGACCGCCGGGCGTGGCCGAGATCACGGTCGTGCCCGACCGGCCGGCGCCCGTACGGGTCGGCTGGCGGTTGCCGTGCGTGGACGTGACCGCGTTCTGGGCGGCCGACGGGGGCGAGCACCGACCCGATCGTGCGCACCGCGTCCGCGCGCGGCCCGCTCATCTCGAACCCGCCGTCGACGTACAGCGTCGCCGTCACCGGCTCGCCGCCGGCCGGCAGCGGCTCGGCCGGGTCGCCGCGGTGCAGGTACTCCTCCTCGAACAGCGCGCCGATGCGGCTCGGCGACAGCTCGCCGCCGCCGTCCTCGGCCGTGGCCTGGACGCGGGCCGCCAGGTCGGCCTGCAGGCCGCGGGGCAGGTGCAGGCCGTGCCAGGCGCTCATCACGTACGCGACGCCGCCCTTGCCGGACTGGCTGTTGATCCGCACGACCGCCTCGTACGTGCGGCCCACGTCGGCGGGGTCCACCGGCAGGTACGGCATCCGCCAGGGCAGGCCGGCGGCGGTGACGCCGTCCTCGGCGGCGCGGCGCTCGCGGTCCTCGAAGCCCTTGTTGATGGCGTCCTGGTGCGACCCGGAGAAGGCGGTGTAGACCAGGTCGCCGCCGTAGGGGTGGCGCGGGTGGACGGGGAGCTGGTTGCACAGCTCGACGGTGCGCCGGACGGCGTTGATGTCGGAGAAGTCGATGCCCGGGTCGATGCCGTGGGCGTACAGGTTCATGCCGAGCGTCACCAGGCAGACGTTGCCGGCCCGCTCGCCGTTGCCGAACAGGCAGCCCTCGATCCGCTCGGCGCCGGCCAGCAGCGCGAGCTCGGCGGAGGCGACGCCGGTGCCGCGGTCGTTGTGCGGGTGGACCGACAGGCACACGTGCTCGCGGCGCGACAGGTGCCGGCCGAGCCACTCGATCTGGTCGGCGAAGACGTTCGGCAGGGACCGCTCGACCGTCGTCGGGAAGTTGAGGATGATGCCGCGGCCGGCGGCGGGCTGCCAGACGTCCATGACGGCCTCGCAGACCTCCAGCGAGAAGTCCAGCTCGGTCTCGTTGAACAGCTCGGGGGAGTACTGGTAGCCGAGGTCGCAGTCGCGCAGGGTGCGCTCGGCGTGGTCCATCATCACCCGCGTCGCCCGGACCGCGAGCTCCTTGCAGCCGGCCCGGTCGAGGTCGAACACCACCTGGCGGAACTGCGGCGACGTCGCGTTGTAGATGTGGATCACGGCGCGGGGCGCGCCCCTGAGGCAGTCGAGGGTGGCCGTGATCAGCTCCTCGCGGGCCTGGGTGAGCACGGTGATCCGTACGTCGTCCGGGATGTGCTCCTGCTCGATGAGCAGGCGGACGAAGTCGTGGTCGTCCTGGCTGGCCACCGGGAAGCCGACCTCGATCTCCTTGTAGCCCATGGACACGAGGAGGTCGAACATCATGAGCTTGCGCTCGGGGCTCATCGGGCGGGCCAGGGACTGGTTGCCGTCGCGCAGGTCGGTGGACAGCCAGCGCGGCGCCGAGCTGATGCGCCTGCTCGGCCAGGTGCGGTCGGTGAGGTCTAGGGGGGTGAATCCGGTATAGCGTTCTGCACCCTGCATCGTCGGATTTCCTTTCCAGGAACACGGCTTCGCCAGGAGGATCGCAACGGGATGGTCGCGGTGCGTGGTCGCGGGTCTTCCGCTTTCGCCGGCCCCGGAGCTAGAGTGCAAATTCCGGAATACCACGGTGTGAATGTTCGGTACCGCTGGGGGAGAAGGGCCGGTCATAATCTCGTGTGATGGCCCTGAAGCTATAGGGGTGTCGGGGGCCCGGCAAGAAGGTGGACCAGGAGTTCAGGGGCGGATATCCAGGGGGAGTACGACCGGGTATCGAAAGGCGCATCCCGGCCTACACCTTTCGGATTACTCCCTTAACCCCGCCCGGTCCTGAGGTCACAATCCGGGCTATGGCCGCTCCCTGGACACCTCCGGCCCCCCGTCCCCTTCTCTTTCCCACCGGCGTTCGCGTGCTCCTGCTGTGCGTCGCCGAGGCCCGCCCCGGAGTGCTCGCCGTGTCGGCGCTGCGCTACCTGTCCGGGATGGCGCTCGTACTGCCCGCCGTTCCGGCTCCCGAACCTCTGAAGGTCGTGCAGGGCGCGACCGCGTGGGTCCTGTCGATCTTCGCCGTCTACCTGTTCAACGGCGTCACGGACGTGGCCGAGGACCGCATCAACGGGTCCGGCCGGCCCATCGCGCGGGGTGACCTCGATCCGCGGGTCGCGGCCGTGGTGGCCGCGGCGGCGGGCGCGCTGTCGCTGGCGGCGACGGCCGGCCTGCCGCACCCGATGGTGTGGATCATCGCGGCCAACCTCGTGCTGGGATTCCTGTACTCGGGGCCACCGCTGCCGCTGAAGGACAGCTGCGGCGGCACGGTCGCGGTCCTGTGCCTGTCGGGGCTGCTGTCGTACGCGGGGGGAGCAGTCGTGGCGGGCTCGGCCACCTATGAAGGCGTGGCGGGCTCGGCGACGGTTTCGGCTGTCGCGGTGGTGCAGCTGCCGCCGTCGCTGCTGGTCTTCGCCGCGGCGGCGACCTGCTGGATGGTGCTGGTGGGCGTGCCCGCCAAGGACCTGTCGGACATCCCGGGGGACACGGCGGCGGGCCGGCGGACGCTCGGGGTGCTGATCGGCGAGCGGAGGTCGCGGCAGGTGATGATCGCGGCGGCGCTGGTGGTCCTGGCCGCGTTCGGGCTCGCGGTGGTGCTCCTGGAGGTGCCCCTGGTGGCGGTGCTGGCGGTCATGGCGGCCGGGGTCGCGGCCGTCGCGGTGGCCGGAACGATGCCCGGAGCGGTGACCGGAAGGATGGCCGGAACACTTGCTCCCGGAAAGCGTACAGGTGGTGCCGGTCGTGGTGCCCGACGCCGCCCATACCGGGCATTCATGTTAACGCAGCATCTACTACACATTACCCCTCTTCTGACTAATATATGGCCATAAGTGTTGCATTAGTGTGCCCGCTGCGCGATGCTAGGCTCACTCGTGCACTCCCCATGGCGGAGGGTGGACCTTGGACGCGGCACACGGGGCGGCGGAGGATCCGGCGAGATTCGTCGAAGCTTGTCGCGAAGAAGTTCTCACGGAATTCGAAATCGCACTCCGGACCAGCGGAAACGCTCTCTTCGCCGATCCGGTCGCCAGGGGCCAGGCGGTCTCCACGGCCCGATACGTGCTCGACGACGTAGCGGCTACGCTACGCGCTGGAAAGATACAGATAAGTAGTCTTTCCAAATTCCACGCCTGGGAGGTCGGGAACGCGCGGGCGGCCAGCGGCACCCATCCGAAAACTTCGCTTGAGGCGGGCTCACTTTTCTTCGGGATAGCGCTTTCGCACCTCACCCGTCGTATCACCGCTGAATGCGTCTCGCCGGCCGAGGAATTCGTACTGGCCGCGACCGGTCTGGAGGCGAGCCTGTCGCGCCGCATCCGCGAGGCCGCCGACAGCTACCACGGGTTCCTGCTGAACCAGGTGCACGAGGCCCAGGAGGAGGAGCGCCGCCGCATCGCCCGTGAGCTGCACGACCGCATCGGCCACGGCACGAGCGTCGCCCACCAGCAGCTCGCCCTGTCGGAGGCGTACCGGGCGACCGACCCGGCCCGCGCCTCCGCCAAGATCGTGGTGGTGCAGCAGGCCATCCAGGAGACCATGGAGAACCTGCGCCAGATGACCTCCGAGCTGCACCCGCAGACCCCGGTGAAGAACCTGGAGAAGTCGCTGCTGGACTTCCTGGAGGCGGTCGGCGACGACTCCATCTCCATCGCGTTCGACGTCAACGGGGACGAGTCGTGGGTGGACCCGCACGTGCTCGACGAGGCGTTCCTCATCCTGCGCGAGACCGTGCGCAACTCGCTCACCCATGGCGACCCGACGATCATCCGGCTCAACGTGGACATCGCCCCGCACGAGCTCATCGCGTCGGCCCGCGACAACGGGCGGGGCTTCGACCCGGCGAACGCGCGCCGGCGCGGCGGCGTGGGACTCACCTCCATGCGCGAGCGCGCGGAGCTGCTCGGCGGTACGGTGACGGTCTCCAGTGAGCCCGGCGGCGGATGCCTCGTCGAGCTGTACATCCCACTCAGAGGACAGGCCGGTGGACCGGACGACGCCTAAGCCCATCTCCGTCGCCTTGGTGGACGATCACACGCTGTTCAGGGAGGGCCTGCGCGAGATCCTCGAATCCTTCGGCGGCATGGACGTCGTGGGCGAGGCCGGCGACTCCGGCGCGGCGGTCGCCCTGGTCGAGGAGACCGAGCCGGACGTCGTGCTGCTCGACGTGGAGATCCCCGGGGACGAGGTCACCGAGACCGTGGCGCGGATCCGGCGGCTGTCGCCGGAGACGCGGATCATCATCCTCAGCATGTACGACGGGCCGCAGCTCCTCACCCGGCTGCTCGCCGCCGGCATCCGGGGCTATCTGCACAAGAGCGTCCACCGGGACGAGCTGATCGCGGCCGTGCGCAGCGTGTACGACGACCAGTCCAGGCTGGTGCTCGCGGTGTCGCGGAGCAGCCTGGCCCACGTGGAGGCGCCGACCGCCGGGGTGCTGTCGGACAAGGAGCTGGAGGTGCTCCAGCTCGCCGCGCAGGCGCTGAGCAACAACCAGATCGCCCGCCGCCTGGGGCTGGCCGAAGCGACGGTGAAGCGGCACATGCGCAACATCTTCCTGAAGCTGAACGCGGTCTCGCGCATCGACGCGGTCAACAAGGCGCTCGCCGGGTCGCTCATCATGCCTCAGACCAGGGGCGACGGCGACTGATCCCCGTCGGAGGCGAAGACGCCGGTCAGCTTGTCGCGGACCTCGGACGGCAGCTCGACCGCGCAGGCGGCCAGGTTCATCTCCAGGTGGACCTGGCTGCGCGTGCTCGGCACCGGGACGGTGTATTCACCCTGCGCCAGCAGCCAGGCCAGCGCCAGCCGCCCGGCGCTCAGGTCGAGCCGCGCGGCCACGGCCTCCAGCGCCTGCAGACCGGTGCAGTGCCCGTCCCGTCCCGGCCCGAAGCGCGGGTCGCCGAGCCGCCAGTCGCCCGGCTGGAAGCCGGCGTCCACCCTGATCCGGCCGGTGAGGAAGCCCCGGCCCAGGGGGCGCGCCGCCACCAGCGCGATGCCCAGCTCGCGCACCGCGGCGAGCAGCGCGGGGTCGGCGTACCGGCCCCAGACGGAGTACTCGGCGCTCAGCGCGGTGACCGGGTGGACGGCGTGGGCCTCGCGGAGCTGCCGCAGCGTGCCGTTGGTCAGCCCGACATAGCGGATCTTCCCGGCGCGCACCAGCTCGGCCAGGCGGCCCATGCTCTCCTCGACCGGCACGCGGCCGTCGCGGCAGTGCAGGTAGTACAGGTCGATGTGGTCGACGCCGAGCCGTTGGAGTGAGGCGTCGCAGTCGCGCTCCAGCGCGTCGGAGCCGTCGTCGTAGCAGACCCGGCCGTCCGCCTCCATGGCGCGCACGCCGCCGCGCGTGCACAGCGTCACCTCGTGCCTCCGCCCGGCGACGGCCCGCCCGATGAGCCGCTCGGCCCGGCCCGCCGCGTAGAAGGCTGACGTGTCGACGAAGGTCACCCCCGCGTCGAGCGCCCTGCGGATCAGGCGGTCGGCCTCGGCCTCGTGCACCGGGCCGTAGGCCCCGGCGAGGGCCAGCGAGCCCAGCCCGATGGAAGAGATGACCGGCCCCGTCCGGCCCAGCCTCGTGTAACGCACCGAAATCCCTCCATGCGCCTTTCCCGATCACCGGCTCCGACCGGGGACCGGGAAATCGGGCAGCGAATGCGGTCTTGCGCGAGAGACCAGGCGCGGCTGTCGATTAGCGAGCTTCAGTGTTACCCAATGGTAGGGGAAGCTGAAGCAGAAGCAACGGCCCCACCCCCTATTAACCCCCTAATTGCCAGCATGACCCCATAAAGAGTTTTGTCGGCCTTTTGGGTTATCGGTGGATTAGCTACTGTGCGGATGTTCCGTGCTGACGGGCGTGAGGAGGTCGTGTGATCGAGAAGATCCTGCCCGCGACCGTCAAGGCATTCGACGCCTTCAACGATCCACCGGAGGCCGCCCTCTTTCCCGAGGAGGCCGAGCTGGTGCGGCGGGCCGCGGACAAGCGCCGCCGCGAGTTCACCACCGGCCGCCACTGCGCCCGCAAGGCCATGGAACGGCTCGGGCTGCGCCCCGTCCCCGTGCTCAGCGGCTCCCATGGCGAGCCGTGCTGGCCGCACGGCATCACCGGCAGCATCACCCACTGCGCCGGCTACCGGGCGGCGGCCGTCGGCGCGTACCCGGCGCTCATCGGCATCGACGCCGAGCCGGACGCCCCGTTGCCGCCCGGCGTTCTGGAGGCCGTCTCGGTGCCCAAGGAGCGTGACATGGTGCGCCGGCTGGGCGAGCGGCACCCGGGCACCGCCTGGGACCGCCTGCTGTTCAGCACCAAGGAGTCGGTCTACAAGGCATGGTTCCCGCTGGCCGGGCGGTGGCTGGACTTCCAGGACGCCGCCGTCACCGTGGACCCGCTGCGCGGCACGTTCACCGCGCACCTCATGGTGTCGGGGCCGCGCTGGCAGGGGGAGCGGCTGACCGGCTTCACCGGGCGCTGGACGGCCGGCCGCGGCCTTCTCCTCACCGCCATCGCCGTGGTGGGCGTCCCCCGGGCCGCCGCCGCGACGGGCTCGCGCCGGGTGGAGGCCCGGTCATGAGGTTCGGGGTGGTGCTCATCAGTGAGGGCGGCACGCGCGCCCGGTGGACGGCCACGTGCCGCCGCGCCGAGGCTCTCGGCTACGACGTCATCGCCGTGCCCGACCATCTCAACCTGATGGCGCCGTTCCCCACCGCCCTGCTCGCCGCCGAGGTCACCGAGCGGCCGGTCATCGGCACGTACGTGCTCAACGCCTCCTTCCACCGGCCGGCGCTGCTCGCCCGGGAGGCGGCCACCGTGGACCTGCTCATCGACGGCCGGCTGGAGCTGGGGCTCGGCACCGGGTACGTGCGGGAGGAGTTCGAGGCGGCCGGCCTGCCGTTCGGCGCGGGTCACCGCGTCCGGGCGCTGGAGCGGCTGGTCGGCGAGCTGGACGGGCTCCTGGGCGGCCGGACGCCGCCGCTCATGATCGGCGGCCATGGCGACCGCGTGCTGCGCCTGGCCGCGCGGCGGGCCGAGATCGTCAGCTTCACCGGCGCGCCGTTCCGCCCCGAGTACGGCAGGACGGCGCTCGTGGACGCGGCCGAGCTGACGCGCCGCGTCGTCTTCGCCCGGGAGGCGGCCGGGCCGCGCGCCGCCGATCTGGAGCTGAACGTGCTGTCCAAGGCCACGGTGCTGACCCGCGACCGCCGGGCGGGGGTGGAGAGCCTGCGGCGCTACGCCCCCGACCTGACCACCGAGCAGCTCCTGGAGGTGCCGACGCTGTTCGCCGGCACGCCGGAGGACATCGCCGAGCAGGTGCGCCGGCACGAGAAGACGTTCGGCTTCACCTACGTCACGGTGATGGAGCCGGCCATGGACGACTTCGGGAAGGTCATCGAACTCCTCCGCTGAGCAGCGGCACGCGCGGCTCGTACGGCGTCGCGGGCGGCCGCCCGCCGGGCACCCCGTACGAGGGGCCGTGCGCCAGGCCGTGCAGGCAGGCCGTCAGGCTGCGGGCCTCCACGTTGAGGTAGTAGCTGTGCCGCAGCAGCTCGTCGATCTGGTGCAGCGCGAGCCAGCGGAACCCCGGATGGCCCGGCAGCGGGTCCTCGTCCGTCTCGGCCACGACGTAGCGATTGCGCGCGTGGTAGAACCGGCCGCCCTCCTCCGACAGCACGGTGTCGAACCGGAGCCGGGCCCGCGACGAGCCCCGTACGGCGTCCAGCACGACGTCCACCAGCGGCGGACGGGCGGCGGCCGGCAGGTGGTCGTAGTTGCCCGGCGTGCACTGCACGGTCGGCGCCAGCTCGACCACGTCGGTGTAGCCCGGGTCCACGCGCGCCTGCACCAGGGCGTGGACCACGCCGCCGATCGTCCTGACCAGGAACGCCACCAGGCCCGTGCCCACCGGCGCGAGCATCGGCTGCGACCAGCCGGCCACCTCCCGGCCGCGCGCCTCCACCCGTACCCCGATGACGTCGAAGAACCGGCCCGTCTCGTGGGAGATGCGCCCGCCGGAGCGGCGCCAGCCGCGCACCCGGTCCAGCGGGACGAGCGCGGCGCGGACGTCGGCCGTGGAGCGCAGCCCGCTGAGCCAGCTCAGGATCTCGCCCAGCTCGTGGCGGGCCCCGCGCGAGGCGTCGCGGGAGCGCGCCACCGCGCCGGCGAAGCCCGCCGGTCCGGCGCCCTCCGCCACCCGCTGGGGCGGCAGGCAGGACAGCACGGTCCTGGCGTCCATGTTGACCCGGTCCGGCACCCCCAGCAGCCCGTACACCCGCGCCAGCGGCAGCCAGCGGAACCCCTCGGCCGCCTCCACGTGCCCCGGGACCTCCACGACCATGTTGCGGTTGCGCTTGCGGTAGAACCACGCGCCCTGCTCCGACTGGCGCGTGTCGGCGAGCACCCGGCCGCGCGGCTCCCGGAAGAGGTCCAGGTACGGCACCGCCCGCCCCTGGTGCACCCGCGTGTAGTTGCTCCGCGTGGCCTGCACCGTCGGCGACACCTGCGGCCCGTCGGGGTTGCCCGGCTCGTTCTTGGCCTGCATCAATGCGTACGGCACCCCGTCCACTCGCTTGAGCAGGATGCCCAGGATGCCCGTCTCGGGCTGGTTGATGATGGGCTGCGTCCAGGCCGGCACCGGACCCGCGGGGCGGTGGACGTCGAGCCCCTCGACGGTGAAGAAGCCGCCGCTGTCGTGCCGCAGATTGCCCGTCGCCGGGTCCGCGTGCCAGGCGGGCAGCTCCTCCAGCGGCAGCCGCGCCACGTCCATGGAGGTCTGCCCGGCGACCTCCTGGAGCCAGTCGTGAACGTCGATGATGGCAGGCTCCTCACCACGGCGGTCCCGTCACGGCGGGCCGTTCCAACCGTCCGTGGCCGAAGCTGTCATGCCCCGCGGCGCCGCTCAACCCCTGCCCGCCCCGCCCCCCACCCCAGGCGCGGGCACGGCCCCGGAGCCCCGGCAGGATAGGGGTTCTTCGGTGGGCGGCCCCTTCGTAGCCTTCTAGGGTGGACGCCATGACCGATCATCGGGACGTGCGAGCCAGTGACCAGGACCGCGAACGGGTGGCGGAGACGCTCCGCGTCGCGGTCGGCGAGGGACGGATCACGCTGGAGGAGCTGAACGAGCGCATCGACCGGACCTACCGGGCGCGCACGCTCGGGGAGCTCGACGAGGTCGTGGCCGACCTGCCGCGGGACGGCTCGCTGCCCGCGGTCGTCACCGCCGCCCCGCCGCCGCAGGGCTTACCCGGGCCCGCCGAGCTCCAGCTCCACACGGGCAGCGGCAAGGTCGCGCAGGTGGGCCGCTGGGCGGTGCCCCGGCACATCAGCGCGAAGGCGGGCCGATGGGGCACGGTGCGGATCGACTTCACCCTCGCGGAGTGCCCGCACCCGGAGGTCCATCTCGACGTGGAGATCACCTCGTGGTTCGGCGACATCGTCGTCGCGGTCCCGCGTGGCTGGCAGGTCCGTGACGAGCAGGTCGTCCGGCGATGGATGGGCGCCGTCCACAACCGCCCCCCGGCGCCCCTCGCGCCGGACGGCGTCACCGTACGGCTCACGGGCTACGTGCAGACGGGAGACGTCTGGGTGAGGTACCGCCGGCCGGCCACGTGACGGCCGTCCGCAACCTGAGGAGGAACGCATGGCGTGCCGGATCTGTTCGGGCCGTCTCCACCAGTTCGCCGACTTCGGCAGCCAGCCGGTCTCGGACGCCTTCGTCGCCCCCGGAGACCCGCGGGAGGAGTACGTGTTCCGGCTGGCCGTGGGCGTCTGCGAGGACTGCTCCATGGTGCAGCTCCTGGAGGAGGTGCCCCGGGAGCGCATGTTCCACGACGGATACCCCTACCTGTCCTCCGGCTCCGCCGTGATGCGCGAGCACTTCTGGAGCCTCGCCGAGCGGTTCCTCGCCACCGACCTGGCCGGCGACGACCCCTTCATCGTCGAGCTGGGCTGCAATGACGGCACCATGCTCCAGCGCGTGGCCGAGGCCGGGGTGCGGCACCTCGGCGTGGAGCCGTCCGGCGGGGTCGCCGACCTGGCCGCGGCCAAGGGCGTGCGGGTGCGCAAGGACTTCTTCGAGGCCGCCACGGCCGCCGCCGTGCTGGCCGAGGACGGGCCGGCCGATGTGATCTACGCGGCCAACACCCTGTGCCACATCCCGTACATGGACTCGATCCTCGGCGGCGTCGCCACGCTGCTGCGGCCGGACGGCGTGTTCGTCTTCGAGGACCCCTACCTCGGCGACATCGTCGAGCGCGCCTCCTACGACCAGATCTACGACGAGCACTTCTACTTCTTCTCCGCCCGCTCGGTGAGCGGCATGGCGCGGCGGCACGGCTTCGAGCTGGTCGACGTGGAGCGGCTGCCGGTCCACGGCGGCGAGGTCCGCTACACGCTGGCCCGGCGGGGGGCACGGACGCCGAGCCCGGCCGTGGCCGAGCTGCTCGCGGCCGAGGACGCCGCCGGGGTCAGCGACCTCGCCACACTGACGGCCTTCGCCGCCCGCGTGGCCGACAGCCGCGACCGGCTCGTGGCGCTGCTCACCCGCCTGCGCGACGAGGGCGCCCGCGTGTACGGCTACGGCGCCACGGCGAAGAGCGCGACCGTGCTCAACTACTGCGGCATCGGCCCGGACCTCGTGTCGTTCGTGTCCGACACCACCCCGGCCAAGCAGGGCAGGCTCACGCCGGGCTCGCACATCCCCGTGCGCGGCCCCGAGGCGTTCGCCGACCCCTATCCCGACTACGCGCTGCTGTTCGCGTGGAACCACGCCGAGGAGATCATGGCCAAGGAGGAGGGGTTCCGCGAGGCGGGCGGCACGTGGATCCTCTACGTGCCCGAGGTCCGGCTGGTCCGCGGCTGATGAGCGCCCTGACGAGCAACGGCATGAGGCACCGGCGGCTCGCGGTGGAGGGGGCGGTCGAGTTCGTCCCCGAGGTCTTCCACGACGAGCGGGGCGACTTCGCCTCGCCGTACCAGGAGCACGTCTTCGCGGGCGCCGTCGGGCGCCCGCTCTTCCCCGTGGCGCAGGTCAGCCGGAACGTGTCGCGGCGCGGCGTCGTGCGCGGCGTCCACTACACGCTGGTGCCGCCCGGCACCGCCAAGTACGTCTACTGCGCGGCGGGCCGGGTCCTCGACATGGTGGTGGACCTGCGCGTGGGCTCGCCCACGTTCGCCCGGTGGGAGGCGGTCGAGCTGGCCGCCGACACCGCCCGCGCGGTGTACGTCCCGCCGGGGGTCGGCCACGCGTTCGCCGCGCTGGAGGACGGCTCGGTGGTCAGCTACCTGCTGTCCAGGGAGTACCGCAAGGAGCACGAGCTGACGCTGTCGGTCTTCGACGAGGAGATCGGGCTGCGGCTGCCGTCCGGGCTGGGGCCGCTGGTGCTGTCCGAGCGCGACCGGCGGGCGCCCACCCTCGGTGAGGCGGCGGCGCGGGGACTGCTCCCCGAGTACACCCGCTGACCGGAGCGGGCGCCCGCCCGCGGTGACCTGCGGAAAACCACAGGTATGTCCGGGTGTGCGCATCATTCCGGCCGGGGGCGGCCGGACCTACCGTTCATCGCCATGATGGGAAAGTTGTTCGACGTCCCGCGACGGGTGCGGGCCGGGCTGGCCGCCGTGCTCGCGTTGGCCGCGGTGGCCATGCTGACCGCCATGACGGGCAGCACGACGCAGCCGTCGCCGGCCTCGGCGCCGCCCGGCGAGTTCAGCGCCGCGCGGGCCCTGGCCCACCTGGAGAGGTTCGCCGCCGAGCCGCGCCCGCTCGGCGGCCCGGCGAGCGGCAGGGCCAGGAGCTACCTGGCCGGGCAGTTGCGCGCGGCGGGGCTCAAGGTCGAGATCCAACGCGCCGTCGGGGCGCGATCGGCGGCCGGGCTGGCGACGTTCGGCCAGGTGCGCAACATCGTGGCCACCCTGCCCGGCCAGGACCCCACGGGGACCGTGCTGGTGGCGGCCCACTACGACTCCGCCGCCATGGGGCCCGGCGCCTCCGACGACGGCGCGGCGGTCGCCGCGATGCTGGAGACCGTCCGCGCGCTGGGCGCGGGCGGACGCCTCCGCAACGACCTGGTGCTGCTGATGTCGGACGGCGAGGAGGACGGCGTGCTCGGCGCCGAGGCGTTCGTCCGGGAGCATCCCCTCGGCCGCAAGGGCGGAGTCCTGCTCAACTGGGAGGCCCGCGGGGTCGGCGGCCCCTCGCTGATGTTCGAGACCTCCAGGGACAACGCCCGGCTGGTCGAGACGTTCGTCGACGCCGCTCCGCGGCCGCGGGGCGACTCGTCGATGGTCGAGCTGTACCGGCTGCTGCCGAACAACACCGACTTCACCCCGCTGACCAAGGCCGGGTTCACCGGCATGAACTTCGCCTACATCGAGGGCTCCTCGCACTACCACACCGCCGGCGACTCCATCGAGAACCTCGACCGGGGCAGCCTGCAGCACCACGGCTCGAACATGCTGGCGCTGGCCCACGCGCTGGGCGCCGCCGACCTGCCCACGCTGGCCTCCGACCACGACGTCACGTACTTCCGGCTGCTGGGGACGATGATCACGTACCCGGACATGCTCGTCCAGCCACTGGCGGTGCTCGGCGTGCTCGCGGTGGCGGCCCTGGCACTGGTGGCGCGCCGCAGGCGGCTGATCAGCCTGCCGCGACTGCTCGGCGCCGCGGCGTCGGCCGCCGCGCCGCCGATCCTGTCGGTGCTCGCGGCGCAGGCGCTGTGGGAGCTGCTGGTGACCTGGCGTCCGGCGTACGACGGGATGGGCGGGCTGCTGCACCGGCCGGAGGCGTTCGAGGCGGCCGTCGCGGTGCTGTCGGGCCTGGCGTTGCTGGGCTGGTACCTGCCGCTGCGGCGCAGGCTGGGACCCGCCGCGTCGGCCGTCGGGGCGCTGGCGTGGCCGGCCGGGCTCGGCCTGCTGTGCGCCCAGGTGGCGCCCGGGGCCTCCTACGTCTTCACGCTGCCCGCGCTGCTCTGCGCGCTCGGCGGGCTGGCGGCCCTCCTGCTCCCCGGGCCTGCCTGGACGCGGGTCGCCGCGGTGACCCTGGGGATGGTGACGGCCGCGGCGCTGCTGCCCGCTCTGGCCGGGAACGCCTTCGACGGGATGGGGCTCGCGCTCGGCGGGGCGGGCGCCCTGGCGCTGGCGCTGTTCGGGATGACGGCGTTGCCGGTCGTGGAGCTGTTCCTGCCCGACCTCGCCCGCGGGCTGCCGCGCGGAGCTGCCGTGGCCGTGCCTCTGACCGCCGCCGGGCTGGCCGTGGCGCTGGTGGGCTGCGGGCTGGCGGCGGACGGGTTCGACGCCGACCATCCGCGCCGCACGCACCTGGCGTACGTCATGGACGCCGGCACAGGGACTGCCCGATGGGTCAGCGCCGATGAGGAGCCCGCGGACTGGACCAGACGGTACGTGTCCGGGCGCGACGTCACGGCGCTGCCGCCGGGCTATGCCCGGGGCACCCTGTGGACCGGGGCCGCGCCCGCGATCAGGGCGGACGGCCCTCGCGTGTCCGTGCTGGGCCGCGACGGGGACACGGTCAGGCTGCGTGTGACCGGCGGGCGCGGGGCGCGCTCCGTGACGCTGCGGGTCGATCGGCCGATCACCGAGGCCACGGCGTCCGTCGGCGGGGCCGGCTCGGCGGCCGTCCCCGTCACGGGCACACGAGCCGGCACCTGGCCCGCCGAGGTCCGCTTCCGTGGGATCCCCGCGACGGGGGCGCGGATCACGCTCCGGGTGCCGGGTG
Source organism: Nonomuraea sp. 3-1Str (assembly GCF_031570565.1). Taxonomy (NCBI): domain Bacteria; kingdom Bacillati; phylum Actinomycetota; class Actinomycetes; order Streptosporangiales; family Streptosporangiaceae; genus Nonomuraea; species Nonomuraea sp. 3-1Str. The sequence goes on along the minus strand of NZ_JALHBK010000050.1, from coordinate 10,772 downwards.
GTGGCCGGATCCGGCTCACCGCGATCGGCGAGACCGACGGGCTGTCCACGGTGCCCGGCTTCGTCCCCAGGCCGCCGGGGCTGGTGGCGGCCACGCGCGAGGACGGCGACCTCGTCGCCGTCACGCGGACGTACACCCTCTGATCACACGCCCTCCGATCACGACCAGCGCCGGAGGACCTCGCGCAGGGCGTCGATGACCTTGTCCTGGACGCCCCGGGGCAGCGACGGGTACATCGGCAGCGAGAAGATCTGCCCGGCCAGCTCCTCCGTCACCGGCAGGCTGCCCGGCCCGTAGCCGAGGTGGGCGAAGCCCGACATGGTGTGCACCGGCCACGGATAGCTGATGTTGAGGTGGATGTCGTACGCCCGCAGCGCCTCGATGATCTCGTCGCGGCGCGGGTGGCGGACCACGTACACGTAGTAGACGTGCTCGTTGCCCGGCGCGGTGACCGGCAGCACCAGGCCGGTGTCCGCCAGGCCCTCCTCGTAGCGGGCCGCCACCGCCCGCCGGTCCTCGACGTAGCGGCCGAGGCGGCGCAGCTTGCGGCGCAGGATCTCCGCCTGCACCTCGTCCAGCCGCGCGTTGTGGCCGGGCGTCTCCACGACGTAGTACGTCCGCTCCATGCCGTAGTAGCGCAGCCGCCGCAGCGCCGCGTCCACCGCCTCGTCGGAGGTGATCGTCGCCCCGCCGTCGCCGTACGCGCCCAGCACCTTCGTCGGATAGAAGGAGAAGGCCGCCGCTCGGCCCATCGAGCCGGCGTGCCGCCCGCGGTGCAGCGCCCCGTGCGCCTGCGCGCAGTCTTCCAGCACCGCCAGGCCGCGCTCCTCGGCCAGCTGGAGGAGCGGGTCCATGTCCACGCACTGCCCGTACAGGTGGACCGGCAGCAGGCAGCGCGTGCGCGGCGTGACGGCCGCCTCCACCCGCGACACGTCCATCAGGTACGTCCCGGCGTCGACGTCCACGAAGACCGGCGTCGCGCCGACGGCGTCGATGGCCACCACGGTCGGCGCGGCGGTGTTGGAGACCGTCACCACCTCGTCGCCGGGCCCCACGCCGAGCGCCTGCAACCCCAGCTTGACGGCGTTGGTGCCGTTGTCCACGCCCACGCAGTGGCGCGCGCCGTGGCTGGCGGCGAACTCCTCCTCGAAGCGGCGCACGCTCTCACCGAGGACGAGCTGCCCCGAGCGGAACACGGTCTCGACCGCGTCCATGATGTCGTCCCGTTCGGATGCGTATTCCGGCAGATAATCCCAGACGCGGGTGGGCATCGGCGGTCCTCCTCCAAGGGTCGGCCCAGGATAAACACCCTTCTCCAGACCGGTGGAACCCCTAGAAAAGGGGGCCGGTTGAGGGGGCGTCTAGGGGTGACGCGGCTCGCCGGCGGTCCTTTAGCTTTGCGGTGGAGAAATCCTCACGCGCACCAAGCCGAGAGAATTCACATGACGCGGCATTATCTCTTCATGTGTCAGCCCGATCACGGCCATGTCATTCCCAGTCTCGCCGTGGTCGCAGAATTGGTTCGCAGAGGGCACAGGGTCACGTACCTCACGGGGGGCGGCATGGCGCCGCTGGTGGAGGAGACGGGCGCCGGCCTGCTCTGCTACGACTCGATCTACGCGGGGGCCGACCTGCGGGCGCTGGAGAGCGACCCGCTGGCCCTCGTCTCGCTCTTCCTCGACGAGAGCCGGGCGATGCTCGACGCGGCCGACCGGCTGCTCACCGACCGCCCGGACCTGGTGGTCTACGACCTGACGGTGCTGCACGCCGGACGCCTCCTGGCCAGGAAGCTCGGGATCCCGGCGACGCAGCTCATCCCGATCTTCGCCTCCAACGAGCACTACTCCTTCCTCGGCTCCGTCTACGCCGGCGAGCGCTCCGGCCCGGACCTGCCCGGATGGGTGGACGGCATGCTGGCCAGGACCCGGGCCCTGGCCTCCGACCACGGCGTCGAGGCCGACCCGGCCGAGCTGTGGTGGGACGTCCAGGACTCCAACCTGGTCAGCCTGCCGCGCTCGTTCCAGCCCGCCGGGGACACCTTCGACGAGCGGTTCGCGTTCGTCGGGCCCTGCCTGGGCGAGCGCGGCTTCCTCGCCGAGTGGGAGCCGCCGGACGACGGGCTGCCGGTCGCGCTGCTGACCTTCGGCACCGTCGCCGCCGGCCGGCCGGAGCTGTTCCGGACCTGCGTGCGGGCCTTCGCCGAGCTGCCCTGGCGCGGCGTGGTGACCCTGCCTCCGGGCATGGACCCCGGCTACCTCGGGCCGCTGCCGCCCACCATCGAGGTCCGGCGCTGGGTCTCGCACGTGAGCGTGCTCCGGCACGCCACCGTCGCGGTCACCCACGGCGGCCTGGGCACCGCCATGGAGGCCCTGCACTGGGGCTGCCCCATGGTCGTCGTCCCCGCCACCCCCATCGACCGGGTGGCCGCGCGCCGCGTCGAGGAGCTGGGCCTCGGCCGGGCCCTCGACCCGGACACGCTCACCCCCGAGGGGCTCGTCGCGGCGGTCCTCGCGGTCGCGGGCGACGAGCGCGTACGGCACGGCGCGCAGGCCATGCGGCGCGACATCGAGCGGGCCGGCGGCACCGGGCGAGCCGCCGACCTGCTCGAAGGCCGTCTGGCGGAGGTGATGGCCTGATGGGGTCTCCGTCGTTCGAATTCCGGGTGCTCGGGCCGCTCACGGTGCTGAAGGACGGCGCCGAGCTGCCCATGAGCGCCAACCGGGAGCTGGCCATCCTGGCCAGCCTGCTGCTGAACGCCAACCGCGTGATGAGCGTCGAGCGCCTGATCGAGGCCGTCTGGGCCGGCTCGGCGCCGCGCAGCGCCTGGCGGCAGGTCGCCATCTGCGTGTCCCGGCTGCGCCGGGCCCTCGGCGCGGGCCTGATCGAGACCTCCAGCCCCGGCTACCTGCTGCGGGCCGCCCCGGACAGCATCGACTGGGTCAGGTTCAAGGCGCTGGTGGCGCAGGCGCGCGGCCACGCCGCCGCCGGGCTGCGCGAGCAGGCCGTCCAGGTGCTGCGCGAGGCGCTCGCCCTGTGGCAGGGCACCCCGTTCGAGGACATCAGGGGGCTGCGCTACGACGTGGCCCGGATGGCCGAGTCGCGGCTGGAGGCGCTGGAGACGTGCCTGGAGCTGGAGATCGAGCTCGGGCGTCACCACCAGGTGATCCCCGAGCTGCTGGCCCTGGTCGCCGAGTCCCCGTTCCGTGAGCGGGTGCGCGCCCAGCTCATGCTGGCGCAGTACCGCGCCGGTCGCCGCGCCGAGGCGCTGCGCACGTACCAGGAGACGCGCCGCTACCTGCTGGAGCAGATCGGCCTGGAGCCCGGCCCGGCGCTGCGGCGGCTGCACGAGCAGATCCTGCGGGACGAGTCCGCGCTGATGCGGGCGCCCGCCCAGCGGCCGGCGCCGGGGCACGTCGTGCCGTGCCAGCTCCCGCCGCAGGTGCTGCCGTTCGTGGGACGCGAGGAGGAGCTGGACGCGCTCAACACCGCCCTGCGGCCCGATCCGGGCGTGGCGGTGGCGGGCGTGATGGTGCTGAGCGGGCCGGCCGGGGTGGGCAAGAGCACGCTGGCGCTGCGCTGGGCGCACAGCCGGATCGACTGGTTCCCCGACGGGCAGCTCCACGCCGACATGGCCGAGGTGGGCGCGGAGGGTGACGGGCACGGCGGTGGCCTGGACGCGGTGCTCGACCGCTTCCTGCGGGCGCTCGGCGTGGCGGGGGCCGACCTCCCGGCCGGGCGCGCGGAGAAGCTCGCGCTCTACCGCAGCTGCACGGCGCGGCGGCGGCTGCTCGTGGTGCTGGACGACGTCCGCGACGGCGACCAGGCGCGGGCGCTGCTGCCCGGGGGCGCCAACTGCCGGGTGGTCATCACCAGCACGGACCCGCTGGACGACCTGGTGGCCCGGCAGGGGGCGCACCGGGAGTTCCTGCGGCCGCTGCCGGAGGACGAGGCGCGGGAGCTGGCCGACCTGCTGGTGGACACGGCGGTGGGGGCGCAGGCGGTGTCGGAGCTGGTGGCCACGTCCTGCGGGAGCCCCTTGTCGCTGCGGCTGGGCGCCGCCCGCCTCCAGTCCCGCCGTCCGGCGCGCAGCGGCTTCGGCTGACGGTCCATCGGGCCGGTCCCCGGCGGCGCGCCACGGTCTCGTGACCGCGGCGCGCCTTCGCCGTACGGTTTCGGGGCGGTCCGGGGGTGCATGCCAGGATGGTGGCTCAGGGGGTGCGGGCCAGGATGGTGGCGAGGGCGGTGGCCAGGGTGTCGGGGGAGGCCGGGCCGCCGGGGCAGCGCCAGCCGACGTGCCCGTCGGGCCGCACCAGGACCGCGCCGCCGGCCTCCAGGCCGTACTCCTTGGCCCACGTCGGCGAGGTGAACGGGCCGGACGCTCGACCTTCGGCCGGGCCGGACGCCTGACCTTCGGCGGCGGGGACCGGGACGGGGCCGGTGGAGGCGTCCGTGGTGGTGACCTCCACCGCCGTGACCGGCACGCCCGCCCGCGAGGACGCCTCCGACGCGGCGGCCGGCCAGCCGGCGTCCGCCGTGGCCAGCAGCGTGAAGCACGGCCCCAGCAGATCGAGCGTCGAGACGGGGCCGTACGGGCTCGACAGCCAGACGTGCGGAGCGCGGTGGCCCGGCCGGGCCGTGGGGACGTACGTGCGGTAGGGGTCCTCGGGCGCCGGGGCGGGCGTCCCGTCCGGGACCACGGCCGCCGAGTCGTAGTGGAAGCCCAGCACCAGCCCCTCCGAGCTGCGCCGCCCGGCCTGCTGCTCGATGGCCTCCCGCATCGACAGCCGCCCCTCCATCATCTGGAAGGTGATGAACGCGTTGTGCAGGCTCTCGTCCACCGTGCGGGCGCCGACGGGACGGCGTTCGGGCGCGTAGGTGTCGAGCAGGCCCGGGCCGGCGGCGCCGCGCAGGACGGCGGCGAGCTTCCAGGCGAGGTTGTGGGCATCCTGGATGCCGCAGTTCATCCCGAAACCGCCCTGCGGGGTGGCCACGTGCGCGGCGTCACCCGCGAGGAACACCCGCCCCGAGCGGAACGAGGCCGCCACCTTGGCCTGCTGGAGCCAGGGCAGCACGCCCAGGATGGAGACCGGCAGGTCGGGCACGCCGACGGCGGCGCGCACGGCGGCCAGGCAGACGTCCTCGGTGAAGTCGTCCGGGCTGCCGCCCTCCTCGGGCTCGTAGCCGGTCTGCACCATCCAGCGCCGCCGGTGGTCGACGGCCTCCACCGCGCACGGCGGGTCGGTGAGGAAGGACAGCGCGGCCCGCCGCTCCGGAGGCAGGAAGCCCAGGTCGGCCTCGAACATGATGCTGATCATGTGGCCGAGCGGCGGCGGCCCCTCGGTGGCGATGCCCAGCTCCTCGCGGATCCCGCTGCGGCTGCCGTCCGCCGCCACCAGGTACGAGCAGCGCACGAGCGTCTCGCCGGACGCCTCCGACACGACCGCCTCGACGCCGTCCGGCGTCGCGCGGAAGCCCGTCATGGCGGCGCCGTACCTGACCTCGGTGCCGGGCCGCGACTCGGCCAGCCGGCGCAGGATGACCTCCAGCAGGTCCTGCGAGCACAGGAACATGTAGGTGGGGCTCTGCGGGGCGTCGCGGCGCAGCGCGGCGGCGGACCTGACGAAGTCGTCCGCCGTCAGGGAGCTGCCGACGCCCACCGCGAGGAACTCCTCGCGCGGCATGCCGGCCCGCTCCACCTCCTCCTGGATGCCCCAGGCGCGGAAGATCTCCATCGTCCTGGTGGTGACGAGGCGGGCCTTCGGAAAAATTGACGTGCCCTCATGTTTTTCGACGAGCAGCGTCGATATTCCGTGCCGGGACAGCTCGATGGCCGTGGAGAGGCCGACCGGGCCGCCCCCGACAATCAACACTTCCACGTCCATCATTTTCATGGTTGTCAGCGTCATTCATCGCCATTGTTCTGGTCAATGCGCGGATAACCGGGTGATACAGGCGTGATGTCAGCGCTTAGTAGCTTACTGACTGAAGATCCGGATAAGCCGATCCGCGATTGTCTCAATTCCTGGAGACGGATGATGCTTTTCGCACAGGGCTCCGTGGCCGTGGTGACGGGCGGCTCACGCGGCATCGGCCGGGCCGTCGCGCTGGACCTGGCCCGTGAGGGCGCCCACGTCGTGGTCAACTACTCCCGCTCCGAGAGCGACGCCAAGGAGGTCGTCGCCCGGATCGAGGAGGAGGGCGGCAGCGCCACCGCCGTGCAGGCCGACGTGACGGACGAGGAGTCCGTACGGCGGCTCTTCCGCGGCGTGCGCACCGACCACGGCCGACTCGACGTCCTCGTGACGAGCGCCGGCATCACCCTGGACCGCTACCTCCTCACGATGAGCCTCGACCAGTTCCGAGCCCCCGTGGACACCAACCTCATCGGCACTTTCCTCGCCTGCCGCGAGGCGCTCAAGCTCATGCAGCACCAGCGCCGCGGGGCGATCGTGACCCTGTCGTCCTCCAGCGGGCTCGACGGGGGCTTCCCCGGCCAGACCAACTACGTGGCCTCCAAGGGCGCGATCATCGCCTTCACCCACGCGCTGTCCAACGAGGCCGCGCCGCACGGCGTGCGGGCCAACGTCGTCGCACCCGGGTTCGTCGAGACCGACATGACCCGCAAGGTGCCCTCCGGCATCAAGAAGCAGTACGAGTCGCGGATCATGCTCGGCCGGATGGGCCGGCCCGAGGAGATCGCGTCGATCGTGAGCTTCCTCGCCTCCGACAAGGCGTCGTACATGTCCGGCTCCGTGGTGGTCGCCCACGGCGGCGGCCTCGGCTGAGCCGTCCCCCCTTCCCCCCGGTTCAAGGAGGACCAGATGACGATCGACGAGCTGCGCGCGCGGGCCGCGGAGCGGCAGCAGACCTGCAGCCAGATCAAGAAGATGATCGTGTCGCGGCTGGACCTGGAGATCGACCCCGACTGGATCACCGACGACCAGCCCCTGTTCGGCCGTGGCCTGGAGCTCGACAGCCTCGACGTGCTGGAGCTGTACGTGGCCATCGAGGCGGAGTTCGGCGTCGCCCTGTACGACAGCGAGATGGCCGTCTTCGGCTCGGTGTCGCGGCTGGCCGAAGAGGTCAACCCCGCGCTGCGGGCGTCGGCATGACGGTCGCCGAGGCACCGCCCGCGGGGGAGACCGTCAGCGGGCTGACCCACGACCAGGTGCGCGCCGTCCTGCCGCACCGCTGGCCGATGCTGCTGCTCGACCGGGTCGGCAAGGTCGAGCCCGGCGTCAAGGGCACGGCCGTCAAGAACGTCGCCGGCACCGAGCTGTGGTTCCAGGGCCACTTCCCGGGCGAGGCCGTGCTCCCCGGCATCGTGATCACCGAGGCGCTGGCCCAGCTCGCGGGAGTGGTGTTCGCCCTGGCCGGGGCCAGCGAGATCAGCTACCTGGCGGGGGTCAGGTCGATGCGGTTCCGGCGCCCCGTCGTCCCCGGCGACCAGCTCATGCTGACGGCCGAGCGGACGGGCGGCGGCGCCGGCTTCGCCGAGTACCGGGTCTCGGCCCGGGTGGACGGCCAGGTCGCCGCCGAAGGAAACCTGACGATCGCCGACCCGGCCCGTCAACGTCCCGTGCGAAAGGTGTGAACATGTCAAGCGTCCTCGCGTCCGCGCATCCGCAGGAGACCGTCTACGGCGAGGTGGGCGACACCACCGTCGCGCTGCGCTTCTCCTCCCTGGCGGAGGAGTACAAGGTGCTCAGGGAGCGCGCCGCGGTCCTCGACCTGGGCGGCCACGGCCTCATCGAGATCACCGGTCCCGACGCGGTCGCCTTCGCCCAGCGCCTGCTGGCCCGCGACGTCGAGTACCTGACGTCCGACCGCTGCATGATGTCCCTCCTCCTCGACGCCGAGGGCGGGGTCGTGGACCAGGTCCTCGCCTTCGGCCGGGAGGACGGCATCCTGCTGGAGAGCTCCTGCGGCGCCGGCGCGCGCCTGCTGGAGCACCTCAGGGCGAACAACGACGAGGGTGTCGAGATCACCGACCGCTCCGGTGACCTGACCGTCCTCGGGCTGGAGGGCCCGTACGCCTGGGGCGTCGTCGGCCGGCTCATCGACGCCGAGCTGGCGTCGCTGCCGTTCGAGTCGGTCGTGGACACCACCTGGAACGGCGCCGACATCGTCTTCGCCAGGACCGGCTTCACCGGCGAGTACGGCTACCAGATGATCGTGCCCATCGAGCACGCCACCGACCTGTGGGGCCAGGCGCTGGAGCACGCCCAGGCCGCCGGGCAGGAGGCGCTGGAGCTGGCCATGCTGGAGGTGCGCCAGCCCATCCCGCGCCACGAGGTCACCGAGGGCGCCACCGTCATCGAGATCGGCGCCAACTGGCTGGTCGACGTCACCAAGGACGAGTTCCTCGGCCGTGACGCGGTGCTGGAGGCGTTCGAGTCGGGCGGCGGGCGGCGCACCGTCGGCTTCACCGGCGGCGAGGGCGTGCCCGCGGCCGGCACCCGCGTCTGGGTGAACGGGCAGGACATCGGCGAGGTCGTCCACGCCGTCCACAGCGTCGGCCTCGGCACCACGCTCGGCCTCGCCCGGGTGGACCAGGACCTGGCCGCCGCCGGGCTGGAGCTGACCGTCGGCGGCACCGAGGTCACCACGCTGACCAGCCCGTACATCGTGCCCAAGAGCTGGAGCATCCCGATCATCTGATCGGCAGGTGCGCTGAGAAGGGAACAAGCATGGCGCTGCGGCCCGTCGTCGTCACCGGCCTGGGCATCATCTGCGCGGCCGGCCGCGACCCAGCCGAGTTCTGGCAGCGGCTCACCACAGGTCAGGGCGGACTCACGCCGGTCGAGGACGAGGCGTTCGCCGTGTTCACGGCCCGGCACGCGGGCCAGGTGCCCGACGAGTGGATCGCCGGTCAGCTCCCCGACTCCGACGCCGCCCTCGACCGGACGGCCCGGCTCGCGCTCGTCGCGGCCCGCCAGGCGGTCGAGATGGCCGGCCTGACGGCCTCCGAGGCGGGGGACGAGCGGTTCGGCATCATCCTCGGCAAGTGCCAGGCCACCCCCGACGCGGCCGGCCGGTACCAGCCGATGCACCGCACCCAGGACGTGGTCGCCGAGCGGCTCGGCCTGCGCGGGCCGCGCGTCCTCGTGTCCACCGCCTGCGCGGCCGGCGGCAACGCCGTCGGGCTGGCCAAGGACAAGATCCTCACCGGCGAGGCCGACGCCGTCCTCGCGGGCGGCGTGGACCCCCTGCTGTTCGGCACGTACGCGGGCTTCGCCGGGCTCCAGGCCCTCAGCACCGGCCCGTGCCGGCCCTACAGCCACTCCGACGGCCTGAACCTCGGTGAGGGAGCCGCGTTCCTGCTGCTGGAGCCGCTGGACCTGGCGCTCGCCCGGGGCGCGGTGCCGCTCGCCGAGGTCGCCGGCTACGGCCTGTCGGCCGACGCCTACCACGCGACCGCGCCCGACCCCACCGGCCGCGGCGGCGCCAGCGCCGTGCGGCGGGCCCTGGCCGACGCCGGGCTCACGCCGGACGACGTCCACTACGTCAGCGGGCACGGCACCGGCACCCCGGCCAACGACGCCATGGAGGCCAAGGTCATGCGCCTGGTCTTCGGCGAGCGGGCCGGTCAGGTGCCGACCAGCAGCATCAAGTCGTTCGTCGGGCACACGCTCGGCGCGGCGGGCGCGGTCGAGGCGGTGGCGAGCGTGCTCGCGCTGCGGCACGCGGTGGCCCCGCCGACGATCGGCTTCGACGAGGACGGCCAGGGCCGGGCCGGCGACCTCGACTTCGTGCCGAACGTGGCCAGGCCGATGCCGATCGGCACCGTCGTGTCCAACAACTACGCGTTCGGCGGCAACAACGTCTCCCTCGTGCTGACCCGGCCCGGCGAGCCGCGCCCGTACGAGGAGCTGCCGCGCCGGGAGGCCGTGATCACCGGGCTCGGGCCCGTCACCGGAGCCGGCACGGGCGTCGCCGAGGTGACCGAGGCCATCCTGGCCGGCCGCCAGGGCGCCGGGCGGGCCCCGTCGCTGGAGGGCCGGACGTTCGCGCCGCGCTCGCTGTGGCGGCACATGAACCACCTGTCCCGCCTGGCCATCGCCGCCTCCCGGCTGGCCTGGGAGGACGCCGGGCTCAAGCTGCCGCGCAAGGAGCTCGACGACGTCGGCCTGATCTTCGCCACCGGCGCCGGCTCGGCCGAGAGCACCGGGGGCTTCGACGAGAGCATCGCGGTCAACCCCAACAAGCCGGCCGTGCTCAGCTTCTCCAACGTCGTGCTCAACGCCACCGGCGGCGCGGTCTGCCAGACCCTGGGACTGCGCGGGCCGACCACCACGATCTGCAACGGCGGCGCCTCGGCCTCGATCGCGCTGGACTGCGCGCTGGAGCTCATCCGGTCGGGCAAGGCCGAGGTGGTGCTCGTGGTGGCGGCCGACGAGAGCCCCGGCGCGGGCCTGCCGGGTCTCGACGGGGACGGCCCGGTGCCGTCGCCGTACGACGCGGGCTCCGGCGGGGCGGTGCGGGGGTCGGCGGCGGTGGCGTTCGTCGTCGAGTCGGCCGAGCACTGCGCCGCCCGGGGCGGCACGCCGTACGCGAAGGTGCTGGGGACCGGGCACGTGAGCGGCGGCGACGCCGGCTCGGTGGCCCGCAGCATCGCCCAGCTCACCGGCGCGTCCGGCGCGTCCGGCGTGGCCGCGGGCACGGACGGCGGCCCGGGTGCCGGGCTGGTGGTCGGCGCCGCGAACGGGACGGCGGACGACGGCGCGGAGGCCGCGGCGGTGCTGGCGCTGTTCCGCACCCGCCTCATCCCC